>NZ_JBICXQ010000029.1:0-137846 GCF_043200375.1 Streptomyces sp. NPDC048434
TGCGTTTCCGACTCTATCAGATCCTTGCGGGCCCGATTTTCGCCGGTGCGTTTCCGCCTTTCGGCTTCTTCGCGTTTCCGACTCTACCAGATCCGTTTCCGTGTCTGGCCCCTGTCGGAGCGGGGTCGGCCGTTCGGCTTTCGCTTTCCGGCCTTTCCGACTCTATCAGATCCTATTTCGTTCCGTTGCCGGTCCGAATTCGTTTCCGATTCCCCGTCGGAGGGGGTCCGCCGTGGTGCGGCTATTTGATCTGCCGCGCCTTTCGGCGTGATCACTACTTTAGCGGAATTCCTCGTTGACGCATAATCACGTCACGGTCCGAATTCCGGCATACCGAAATCAGTCCCGGTGAGGGGCCGTGCAGTAGTGGTGTGCCGCGAAGCGGCGGATGGCTGCCCGGTTCCTGTCGGCTCCGTGGCAACCCGGAGGACACTACACGAGGGGTTGGGGTTGTTCAAACCCGTGCCCGGCATGGGCCGACGGGGTACTTTGAGCGCATGACTACGCATGCGCTCGTACAGCAGTGGTGGCTCGCCTGACGGCGGCCGACCAGCAGCGCATGCATGACCACGGCCGCCGCTTCGGCGGCCGTTCGCGTATCTCCCTCTCGCAGCCGGCCGGCGAGGCCGGCGGTCTCGGCACGCACTCAGCGGAGTGCAGGAGCTCGGGAGAGAAGAAGAATGAACGAGATGGCGACGGCGGTCGGGGCGCGTACGCGGATCTTCAGTGGGGTGCAGCCGACGGGGCATCTGACGCTGGGGAACTACCTCGGGGCGATGCGGCGGTGGGTCGTGACGGATCAGCATCGTGCGGATGCGCTGTTCTGTGTGGTGGATCTGCATGCGCTGACCGTGGAGCACGATCCGGCGCGGGTGCGGCGGCTCAGTCGGCAGGCCGCGACGTTGCTGCTGGCCGCGGGGCTGGATCCGGAGCTCTGCACGGTTTTCGTGCAGAGCCAGGTCGATGAGCATCTGCGGCTGTCGTATCTGATGGAGTGCACCGCCTCCGACGGGGAGATGCGGCGCATGGTCCAGTACAAGGAGAAGGCCGCGGCCGTGCAGGCGCGCGGCGGGAGTGTGCGGCTGTCGTTGCTGACGTATCCGGCGCTGATGGCGGCGGACATCCTGGCGTACGGCACGCATGAGGTGCCGGTCGGGGGCGATCAGGCGCAGCATCTGGAGCTGGCGCGGGATCTGGCGGTGCGGTTCAACCAGCGGTACGGGGCGACGTTCGTGGTGCCCCGGGCCACGCTTCCGGCGGTGGCGGCGCGGGTGATGGATCTGCAGGAGCCGACGTCGAAGATGGGGAAGTCGCATGCCCGGACCGCGGGGACCGTCTATGTGCTGGACGAGCCCGACGCCGTGCGGAAGAAGGTGTTGCGGGCGGTGACGGATTCGGGGCGGGATGTCGCGTACGAGCCGGAGCAGCGTCCGGGGGTGGCGAATTTGCTGGAGGTGCTGGCCGCGTGTGCGGGCGGTGATCCGCAGCGGCTGGCCGGGGAGTACGACTCGTGCGGCGCGTTGAAGAAGGATGTGGCGGAGGCCGTGGTGGAGATGTTCCGGCCGGTGCGGGCACGGCATGCGGAGCTGGCGGCGGACCCCGGGTATGTCGATGCCGTCCTGCTGGCGGGGGCCGAGCGGGCCCGGGGGCTGGCCAAGCCGCGGGTGGACGCGGCGTTCGAGGCGGTGGGGTTGCGGCCCATGAAGTGAGGGGCGGTGGGGCCCCTCTTCCGGTCCCCCGGTCTTGAGGGGAAGGGGCCCGCCGCGAGGGCGGGCCCCTTCTCGCGTCGGCGGTGTCGGCTTCTCGCGTCGGCGTCCTCGGCGTCTCGCGCCGGCCGTGCCTCGCGTCGGGGGTGTCAGCCCTTGCCCGAGGCCAGTTCGCGGCTGCGGTCGCGGGCGGCCTCCAGGGCGGCGATCAGGGCGGCGCGTACGCCGTGGTTTTCGAGTTCGCGGATGGCGTTGATGGTGGTGCCGGCCGGGGAGGTGACGTTCTCGCGGAGCTTGACGGGGTGTTCGCCGCTGTCGCGGAGCATCACCGCGGCGCCGATGGCGGCCTGGACGATGAGGTCGTGGGCCTTGTCGCGGGGCAGGCCGAGGAGGATGCCGGCGTCGGTCATGGCCTCGACGAGGAAGTAGAAGTACGCCGGGCCCGAGCCGGAGAGCGCGGTGCAGGCGTCCTGCTGGGACTCCGGGACGCGGAGGGTCTTGCCGACGCCGGAGAAGATCTCCTCGGCGCGGGTGAGGTGGGCGCCGGTGGCGTGGGTGCCGGCGGAGATGACGGACATCGCCTCGTCGACGAGGGCGGGGGTGTTCGTCATGACCCGTACGACCGGGGTGCCGGCGGCCAGGCGCTCCTCGAAGTAGGAGGTGGGGATGCCGGCGGCGCCGCTGATGACCAGGCGGTCGGTGGGGACGTGCGGGGCCAGCTCGACCAGGAGGGTGCCCATGTCCTGGGGCTTGACGGTGAGGATGAGGGTGTCGGCGGACTTGGCGGCCTCGGCGTTGCTGACCACTTCGACGCCGTAGCGGGCGTGCAGCTGCTCGGCACGTTCCCGGCGGCGGGCGGTGACCAGGAGGTCGGAGGGCGCCCAGCCGCCTCGGATCATTCCGCTGAGCAGGGCTTCGCCGATTTTGCCGGTGCCGAGTACGGCGACCTTCTGGGTCATGCTGCGGTTCACCTCGCCGTGGTGCGTGCCTGGTCGGTTGTCCCGTCATCCTCGCACCTGGGGGCGCGAGGTGCCGGGGCGTATCGAGGGCCGGGACGGTGTCAGGTCGTACGGCGGCGGAGGGTGGCGGCGCCGACGGCGAGGACGAGGAGGGCGCAGCCGCTGACGATGACCGCGTCGCGGATGAAGTCGCCGGTGATGTCGGGGTGTTTGAGGACCTCGTTCATACCGTCGACGGCGTAGGACATCGGGAGGACGTCGGAGATCGCCTCAAGGGCCGGCTGCATGGTGTCGCGTGGGGTGAACAGGCCGCAGAGCAGCAGCTGGGGCATCAGGACGGCGGGCATGAACTGGACGGCCTGGAATTCGGAGGCGGCGAAGGCCGAGACGAACAGGCCGAGCGCGGTGCCGAGGAGGGCGTCCAGGACGGCGACGAGCAGCAGCAGCCAGGGGGAGCCGATGATGTCGAGGCCGAGGACCCAGACGGACAGGGCCGTGGCGAGGGCCGACTGGACGATCGCCAGCAGGCCGAAGGCCAGGGCGTAGCCGCTGATCAGGTCGGCCTTGCCGAGGGGCATGGCGAGCAGGCGTTCCAGAGTTCCCGAGGTGCGTTCGCGCAGGGTGGCGATGGAGGTCACCAGGAACATCGTGATCATCGGGAAGATGCCGAGGAGCGAGGCGCCGATGCTGTTGAAGGTCTCCGGGCGGGCGTCGAAGACGTAGCGCAGCAGGGCGATCATCACGCACGGGACGACGAGCATCATCGCGATGGTGCGCGGGTCGTGGCGCAGCTGGCGCAGGACCCGGGCGGCGGTGGCCAGGGTGCGGGACGGGGAGAACGGGGCGGTGGCGGAGTGCGGCGCGCCGGCGGGGAGGGGTGCGGTGGTCATCGCGCTGACTCCTTGGGGGTGGCGGTGCCGGGGGCCGGCGGCCGGCCCGCGGACCTGGCCTCGTCGACCAGATGGAGGAAGGCGGCCTCGACGGTGGCGGAGCCGGTGCGGTCACGGAGCGCGTCGGGTGCGCCGTCGGCGAGGATGCGGCCCTCGCGCATCAGGAGCAGCCGGTGGCAGCGCTCGGCCTCGTCCATGACGTGCGAGGAGACGAGGAGGGTGGCACCGCGGTCGGTGGCGAGGGTGTGGAAGAGGTGCCACAGGTCGCGGCGGAGGACGGGGTCCAGGCCGACGGTGGGTTCGTCGAGGACGAGGAGTTCCGGGGCGCCGAGCAGGGCCACCGCGAGGGAGACCCGGCTGCGCTGGCCGCCGGAGAGGTTGCCGGCGAGGGCGTCGGCGCGGCCGGTGAGGTCGACGTCCTCGATGACGCGGGTGACGCTCTCGCGGCGCCGGGCGCGGGCGGCCCGGCCGGGGTGCAGGACGGCGGCGAAGTAGTCGAGGTTCTGGCGGACGGTGAGGTCGTCGTATACGGACGGGTCCTGGGTGACATAGCCGATGCGGGGGCGCAGCCGGGGGTCGCCCGCGGGGTGGCCGAGGACGTCGAGGGTGCCGGTGACCTTGGCCTGGGTGCCGACGACGGCGCGCATCAGGGTGGATTTGCCGCAGCCGGAGGGGCCGAGGAGGCCGGTGATCCGGCCGCGGGGCACGTCGAAGGTGAGGGCGTCGAGGACGGTGCGGCCGCCTCGGACGACGGTGAGGTCGTGGGCGTGGACGGCGGGGTCACGGCCATAATTCATCATGCGATGAATACTGCTCCGGGCGGGGTGGCCCGTCAACCCGTACGGACGCGGTGGGCGGGGCGGGATGGAGGGCGAGGTGACGAGCGGGACGGAGGGGGCGGAGTCGGGGAAGTCGGCCCGTGGGGGCCGATGGGCCGTTGGGAGGGCGAGGCGGCGGAGTGGGGTGCGAGGGCGGCGCATGAGGAGGCGGCGCGGACACCGGCGGGCGCCGGAGTGAAGGGAACCGGCCGTCCCTGGTCGATAACTCCGCGTTTACAGGGTGGTTACATACCGAGTTGCGGTCCTGCGTGTCCGCTTGGACACAATGGGGTGACCTGTCCAGCCGCGCCGGAAGGGGCGACGATGGCGAAGACCCGGGTTGGCGGCCTCGGCCGGCTCCTGTTGATCGTCATGGCCGTCGTACTTGCCCTGCCGACCCTCGCCGAGGGCGCGTACGGAGAGAGCGCGTCGGCCGCCCCGGCCGCGAACGGCGCCGTCCGGCCCGGTCCCGCGGGCACCGCGCCGTTGGCGTCGGACACCTCGGAACACCCGGAACCCGGCGGCGACCGCTGCCAGCCGCGCCGTGGCGGCCGTTCCACGGCCATGGTCTCCGCTCCGAGGCCACCGGTCACGACCGTGTCGACCACCGGCCCGGTACACACCGAGTGCGGGCTGCGGGTGACCGTCCCGCTGACCGGCCGGCAGGCGGTCCCCCTGTCGAGATCCGGCGAACTGCCGGTCCATCACCTCGTCTTCCGCTGCTGAGAGCTGAGAGCTGCCCCCAAGGGCCTCCCCCGGCCCGCGCATCCGACGGATCCAGCCGTCATCCCCCTTCATGGCGCGCGCCTCGTGGCGCTGCGCGGCAGCAGACGAGCGCCGGCCGCAGGCCGCCCGTCTCCGGCTTGCTGCCCGCGCCGCTCCGCGTCCGCTCGTGCGTTCCGTGCGTCCCGTGCGTATCCGTGCGCCACCGCATCTCGCACTCGCTGGAGGCATCCTCATGCGTAGGTTCCGTGTTGCCCGACTCCGCTCGTTCCGGCCGTCCATACCGTCACGGCAAGCGCTGTCGCTCTGGCGTGCCGATGTCACCGCCTCGCTCGTGGTCTTTCTCGTCGCCGTCCCGTTGTGCGTCGGGGTGGCCGTGGCGTCCGGGGTGCCGGCCGAACTGGGGCTGGTCACCGGGATCGTGGGCGGGCTGTTCACCGGGTTACTGCCCGGCAGCAGTCTCCAGGTCAGCGGCCCGGCGGCCGGGCTGACCGTGCTGGTCTACGAGGCCGTGCAGGAGTACGGGCTCGGCACGCTGGGCGCGCTGGTGCTGATCGCCGGGGTGCTCCAGCTGGCCATGGGGGCGCTGCGGCTGGGGCGCTGGTTCCGGGCCATCTCCGTGGCGGTCGTCCAGGGGATGCTCGCCGGTATCGGGCTGGTGCTGATCGCCGGGCAGCTGTACGCCCTGGCGGACGCCAAGGCGCCGGGCAGCGGGCCGGCGAATCTGGGCGGGCTGCCGAAACTCGCGGCGGACACCGCCGGGTCCGGCGCCGCGCTCGCGGCGCTGGCGGTGGGCGCGGGGACCATCGTGCTGCTGGTGGTGTGGCCGAAGTGGCGGCGGGCGGCGCGCGTGGTGCCGGCGCCGCTGGTGGCGGTGGCGCTGTCAACGGCCGTGGTGTGCGTGCTGGATCTGCCGGTGGCCCGGGTCGAGGTGGCGGGCCTGCTGGAAGTCGTCCAGCCGCCGGGCGGCGCGGACTTCCTGCGGCTGACGGAGGCGGGGGCGGTGGCCGGTGCGCTGGGCACCGTCCTGGCGTTCACCCTGATCGCGTCGGCGGAGTCGCTGTTCAGCGCGGCCGCGGTGGACCGGCTGCACGACGGGCCGCGGACCGATTACGACAAGGAGCTGATGGCCCAGGGCGCGGGCAACACGGTGTGCGGGCTGCTGGGGGCGCTGCCGATGACCGCGGTGATCGTCCGCAGCGCCGCGAATGTGCAGGCCGGGGCGCGGACGAAGGCCTCGCGGGTGCTGCACGGTGTGTGGCTGCTCGTCTTCGCGGTGGCCTTCCCGGCGGCTCTGGGCGTGGTGCCGGTCGCGGCGCTGGCCGGCGTATTGGTGCATGCGGGCGGCAAGTTGCTCCCGGTGAAGCAGTGGCGTCCGCTGTGGCGGGAGCATCGCGGTGAGGCCGTGGTGCTCGCCGCGACGGCGGTGGCGATCGTGGCCACCAACATGTTCGAGGGGGTGCTGCTGGGGCTGCTGATGGCCGTCGCCAAGTCGGCGTGGGAGACCTCGCACGTGCACCTGGAGATCGTCGGGCTGGACGAGCCGGCGGCACCCGCCACCGGAGACACCACGGCCGGCGACGCCACGGCCAACTGCGGAACGGGCGCCCCGGGACCCCGGCGCCCCATCCGCGTACGGGCCCTCGGCCATGCCACCTTCCTGCGACTGCCGAAACTGCTCGACCAGTTGGAGGCGCTGCCCGAGGACCGGGAGATCGAGCTGGACCTGTCCGGGCTGCGGCATCTCGACCATGCGTGCGCGGCCGCGCTGGGCAGCTGGGAGGAACAGCGGCGCGGACCGGACGGGACCAACCGGCAGAAAACCCCTTCCATCGCCCCGTAAGGCGATCTAAGCGGAAGGGACCGGTGTTACGGCGGAAATGACCGTAGGGTCGGGATGCCTGTGACCGCCGACCCTTGGAGTGCTGTGAATCGCCGGCCCTTCCGCTCCTGCGGCGCGACCGCCGCCCTGTCCGTCGCCCTGCTGCTCTCCTCGTGCGCGAGCGGCGCCGTGGGCGTCCAGGGGGCGGCGGGCAGCGGCGGGGTGGGCGATCCGCTCTTCCCGGCACTCGGCAACGGCGGCTATCAGGTGCGCCACTACGGGCTCGATCTCGACTACGACGTGAAGAAGAGGCGGCTGGACGCGACCGCCGACATCACCTCCGAGGCCACCAAGGACCTGCGCTCCTTCCAACTCGATCTGCAGGGGCTGCGGGTGTCGGACGTACGGGTCGACGGCAGGGACGCCGCGTTCTCCCGTAAGGGGCACAAGCTGATCGTCCGGCCCGTCGAGGGCCTCAGGAAGGGCGCCGAGTTCCGTACGACCGTCGACTACGCGGGAACGCCGCAGGAGTTGAAGGATCCGGACGGTACGACGGAGGGGTGGGTCAAGACCCCCGACGGGGCGTTCGTCTCGGGCGAGCCCGCCGGGTCCATGACGTGGTACCCCGGCAACAACCACCCGGGGGACAAGGCGACCTACGGCTTCAAGATCACTGTGCCGAAGGGCTATACGGCTGTCGCCAACGGGGACTACCGGTCGGAGAAGGTGGCCAAGGGCCGGGCCACCTTCGAGTGGCACAACGGGCAGCCCATGGCCAGTTACCTCGCCACCGCCTCCATCGGCAGATTCGATGTCCACAGGTCCCGTACGCGCGACGGGCTGCCGCTGTATGTCGCGGTGGACCCGGCGGAGGCCAAGGCGAGCAAGAAGCCGCTGGAGCGGCTGCCGGAGATCGTGAAGTGGGAGAGCGGGCTGTTCGGCCCCTACCCCTTCTCCTCCGCGGGCGCGATCGTCGATCACACACCGGCCCGGATCACCTGGGTGGCGCTGGAGTCCCAGACCAAGCCGGTCTACGCCGGGGCGCCGGACACCACGACCGTGGTGCACGAGATGGCCCACCAGTGGTTCGGCGACTCGGTGACGCCGAAGACCTGGAAGGACACCTGGCTCAACGAGGGCTTCGCGACCTACGCCGAGTGGCTGTGGGCGGAGCACAAGGGCGGCAAGACCCCGCAGCAGCAGTTCGATGCGCTCTACCGCTCCAAGAACAAGGAAGTCTGGGCCTTCCCGCCGGGCAATCCCGGCAAGCCGAAGAATGTGACCGGCACGGCCGTCTACACGCGGGGCGCGATGGTGCTCCAGCAGCTGCGGAACGCCGTCGGCGACAAGACCTTCTTCAAGATCCTCAGGGAGTGGGCCGCCAAGTACCGCTACTCCAATGCCGACTCGCGGGAATTCATCGCCTTCTGCCAGGCGCGCACGGACGTGGATCTGACCGGGCTGTTCAACGTGTGGCTGTACGGCAAGGGGAAGCCGGAGCGGGTGTACTGAGCCTGGGTCTCCTCGTAGCGGGAGGGGTGAGCGGGCGCCTCGATGGCAGGTGCCGCCCCTCAGCCGATGCCCGGGATCAGCGGGATGACGTCCGGCCGGCGGGCCGCCAGCCGCAGGACGCGGACGGCGTTGCGGACCACCTGCTCCTTGACCCGGGCGGCCGGACGGCCCGTCAGCACCCGCTCGCGCGGGGTGTCGTCGCCCCGTACCGACTGGATCAGACCGTCGTGCCGCCCCAGACTCACGCACTGCACGAAGAACCCGTACGACAGCGGGCGGGGTTCGGTGCCGCGGGACTCGGCGATGATCGCGCCGGCCACCTGCGAACCGGTGGGCAGCGCGGTGGCGCAGGACATCCGCAGGGCCCCGGCGCGGGGCGTGCGGGCCGCGGCCGCGTCGCCCGCGGCATAGATGTCGGGGTGGCTGGCCGAGCGCAGCGCCGCATCGACCAGGATCCGGCCGGTGGCCGGGTCGGTGTCCAGGCCCGCGTCCCGCGCGAGACCGCCGGCGGCGGCCATGGCGCCGGTCCACAGCACGGCGTCGGCGTCCACGGCATCCCCGCCGGCGATCCGGCGGCCCTCCTCGACGCGGACCTGCAGCCGGCCGAGGACGGTACGGACATGGGCCCGGCCACGGGCCGACAGACCGCCGCCGATCTCGCCTCCGGTCAGCAGCCGGACCTGCCACCCGGGGTGGGCCTCGGCGATCTCGGCGGCCATCTCGATGCCGGTCAGCCCGCCGCCGACCACGGCCAGCGCCCCCGGGCCGTCCCGCAGCCGCTTGTGGAGGGCGGCGGCGCTCTCGGCGGTGAAGGCCCGCTCCCACGGCGCACGGTCGCCGGCTCCTGCGGGCCCGGTGCCGCCCAGGTCGGTGTGGCTGCCGAGGGCGTAGACCAGCCGGTCGTAGAGGAGGGTGCGGCCGCAGTCCGTGTGCACGGCGCGGGCTCCCGGGTCGAGGGCGGTGGCACGGGCGGCGAGATGCTCGATGCCGGTGCCGCGCAGCATCGCGGCCCGGGAGTGGTCCACTTCGGGGCGGCCGGCGGCCAGTTCGTGCAGCCGCACCCGTTCGGTGAACCGGTCGCCGGGGTCGACCAGGGTCACCCGCGCATACGGGGCGAGCCGCAGCGCGGCCATGGTGCCCGCGTAGCCGCCACCGAGGACCACGACCCGCAGCCGCTGCCTCGCCACGCTCTTCATGCTGCCTCCTGGGTTCGGGGCGCCGCACCGGGTGGTGCGCGGCGTCGGAAGGGGGACGACGCGGGGCGGCGAAGTGTGACAGCGGGCCGGGCGACCGGTTCGCGCCCCGGCCCGCCGGCCGCCGCCCTACAGCCGGTCGAGGTCGAGGTGGCCGAGCTTGTCGGGGTTGATGACGGCGTCCACCTCCGTGATCCGCCCGGCGTGGACGGTGAAGGCGAACACCCCGGACTGCTCGCCCGCCGGGTCGACGAAGACCAGCCCGGTGGCTCCGTTGACCTCCGTCAACGCGACCCGCAGACCCTCCCGTTGGGTGCCGCGGGTGACCAGGCCCCGCACATAGCGGGCGACCTTCTCGCGGCCCAGCACCGGCCGGCGGGCGGCACTCACCTTGCCGCCGCCGTCCGAACGCCAGACGATCTCCGGGTCGAGGACGGACAGCAGCGCGTCGAGATCACCGCCCATGACGGCGGACAGGAACGCCTCGACGGTGCGGCGGTGCTCCGCGCGGTCGACGGTACGGCGCGGCGCCTCGGCCCGTACCCGCTTGCGGGCGCGGGAGGCCAACTGCCGTACGGATTCCGGGGTGCGGCCGACCGCCTCGGCGATCTCCGGGAAGGGGACCGCGAAGACGTCGTGGAGGATGAAGGCGGTGCGCTCGGCCGGGGTGAGCCGCTCCAGGACGGTGAGCAGCGCCATCCCGACGGATTCGTCGAGGGTGATCCGGTCCTCGGGGCCGCCGGGGGCCTCCTGGCCCCCCGTGCCGACGGGCACCGGGCCCCTGGCGCCGTCGAGCAGCGGCTCCGGCAGCCAGGGCCCGACGTAGGTCTCGCGGCGGGCGCGGGCCGAGCCCAGCAGGTCATAACAGATACGGCTCACCACGGTGGTGAGAAAGCCGCGCGGGCTGACCACCGGCGGCTCGTCGGGCAGCGCCTGCCAGCGCAGCCAGGCCTCCTGTACGGCGTCATCGGCGTCGGTGACCGTGCCCATGATCCGGTAGGCGATGGCCCACAGCCGCCCGCGCTGCTCCTCGAACTGCGCGAGCCGGTTGGTGTCCGGCGCGCCTTTCCGTCCGCCCGTACCCGCCTCCGTCGCCGTCCCTGTCTCCGTCTCCGTCTCCGGCTGCGCCATCGCCCGCTCCTCCGCTTCCGTTCCCGGTCGTCCGGTCGTCCGGCCGTCCGGCCCTTCGCCCTGACGGCATGCGGCGTCCGCCCTGACGACATGCGGCGTCCGCCGGGAGACGACGAGCCGTCCGCCGATCAGACGAGGCACCGGCCTTCGCGCCGGGGCTTCCGCCCTTACGACCCTTACGACGAGGCAGGCGGCCGGAGTGTGACAGTCAGGTCGAGCGCATAGGCCTCCTCGACGATGCCGCCGGGGAAGATCTCCAGCAGGGCCGTCCGCTCGGCCTCCAGGACGGGGGCCGCGGCCGCCGGGCCGATGGCGGAGAAGTACGAGCGGCTGCCCAGCATCGCGAGATGGGTGTCGAGGGGGACCCGCCGCGTCCAGTGCAGGACCCGGAGGGCGGGATCCAAGTCGAGGCCGAGGCCGCGGATCAGGTCGGGGGCCTCCGGCGAGACCCCGTGGCCGTGGTACTCGGGCAGCCGGCGGGCGATCCGGGCCTCCTGTTCGGCGGCCCAGTCGACGTCCTGGTCAGGGATGTTCCACCACAGTGCGAGCGCACCGCCGGGCCGCAGCACCCGCATCGCCTCGGGGACGGAGCGGGCCGGGTCGGTCCAGTGCCAGGCCTGTGCGTAGCCGACGAGGTCGAAGCCCGCGTCGTCGGAGAACGGCAGCGCGTCGCCCAGGGCGCGGACGAGCGGGGTGCCGGGGTGGGCAGCGCGCAGTTCGGCGGCCATGCCGGGGCCCGGCTCCACGGCGGTGACCTGGGCCCCGCGCCCGGTGAGCAGCCCGGTCGCGATACCGGTCCCGGCTCCGACGTCCAGCACCCGCGCCCCGGCCAGCGGCTGCCCGGCAAGCTCCTCGATCGCGTCGAAGAGGGCCGGTGGATAGCCGGGGCGGGCGGCGGCGTACTGGGCGGCCACCGCGTCGAACGACCGGGCGAGGGTGGCGTGGTCCGGTACCGGGGAGGGCGGTAAGGGCTGGGACGCCGGGGGCAGTTGCTCCTGAGCAGTTCGGTGCGGCATACGGCTCATCCTGCCAACGGCACCGAGCGCGCGCGGGGACCGGCGAAAAAGTCGGAACAGGTTTTTGTGGACCTGGTCGGTCCGGAACACGGCGGGCGGGCCGCGCCACTGTGCCGGTCCGGATCCTCGACGAGACGCACCGGGAGCCGCGCGAGGGTTCCACCCGAGGGCCGCCCGCCACGCCGAGGACGCGAAGGGCCAAGCCGCCCGCCACGTCAGCGGTGCCCGTCGGTCAGCGGCACGAACCGTTGGTCAACGGCGCTTCTTGGGCCGGAACTTCTTGGCTGCCGGGTTGCCGGTACGGGCGCCACGACGGCGTTCGTACCGCTCGCGGGCCGCCGTGTGCTCGGCGCGGTGCAGCTTCTCCCCCGGGGCCTCGACGAGGCTGCGGCAGAAGTAGGCGAGCAGCGAGCCGATGAAGCCGATCAGCATCAGGCCCTGGGAGGACTTGTCGGCCGCGCTCCGGGCGGCCGGATCGGGGCGGCGCACGAAGCCGTCCCAGGTGCGGCGGAAGGCCAGCGCGCTGCAGATGGCGAAGCCCGCGACGACGAGGATGCCGACGAACGAGCCGACGGCGGCGATCTCCAGGCCCTGGAACGCAAAGCGCAGGACGACCGCGCCGGCCGCGGCGAGCGCGAGCGAGCCCACCGCGACGCCGGCCCGGCGCAGGCCGTAGCCGCCGTCGTGGTGGATCCATGTGGTGCCGAAGAACCGGATCTCCTCCGGTTCCGGGCCGCCGGGCCCGGCATCGGCGGGCGCCCGGCCGCCGGACTCCGGGCTGCCGGACTCCGGACCGCCGGAGGGCTTCTGCTCATCGCTCATGGCAGCGATTATCCCCGGCGGGCCCGGCGGCCCCGGCGACCCGGTGCCGGAGCGACCAGCGACGCCGCGATGCCCCGGAGCCGCAATACGACAGCCGCGCGGAGCCGCGGCTCCACAGCCGGACCCACAGCCGGACCCGCAACCGCGGTCCCACAGCCGTGCCGCACCGCGGCTCCGCGGCTGTGCGGCCCCGCGCCTCAGGTCATGCAGCGCGGCGCGACCATGCCGCTGCTGCCCGTCCGGACGTACGCATCGGCGACATATTGGCCGGGCGCGATGTTGTCCCAGATGTCCGAGGTGCCGTACGGGCCGCTGACCGACTGGCCGTACTGCTGGCAGCGGATCTGGATCCGGGCACCCTCGCCCAGCTGGCGCACGACCGGGTAGTTGGTGCCGGGGCCCTGGCGGACCTTGAGGCGGTAGCCGGGTGCGACGGGATAGGTGAGACCGCCGGCCGCGGCGGCGAGCACCTGGTCGCCGGCCTGTTCCACGGCGCCCTGTTGGTCCTGAGTCGTCATTTCGTTTTCCCCCGTTGATCAAGCTCATGAAAGAGCTCATGAAAGAGCCCGTGAAGAAGCTCCTGATGGAGCTCCTGACGATGCACGTCCGGAGACCCGCTTCGGTTTCGCAACGCGCACGCTAGCAAGCCTCGTTCATGTCGTACGCGCCATCGACTAGGCTCCGCGCGTCGCACCTGCGACCGAATTGGCAAGGGAACGACACGGGGGTGGAACCATGCCATCGCTGCGCGACCCCGGGGTCGGCCCGGAAGCGGAGCATCCGGAGTACGCCGGGCAATACCGCCTGGAGGCGCGGCTCGGCTCCGGCGGAATGGGTGTGGTCCATCTGGCGCGCTCGTCCTCCGGGCTGGTACTCGCGGTCAAGGTCATCCATGCCGAATTCGCCCAGGACCCTGAGTTCCGCGGGCGGTTCCGGCAGGAGGTGGCGGCCGCGCGGCGGGTCAGCGGGGCCTTCACGGCGCCCGTCGTGGATGCCGACCCGGACGCCGTACGCCCCTGGATGGCGACCCTCCACATTCCCGGCCCGACCCTTTCCGACCATGTGAAGCGGAAGGGGCCGCTGGCGCCCGCGGAAGTCCGCAGACTGGCTTCCGGACTCGCCGAGGCGTTGCGTGACATTCACCGGGCGGGGGTCGTGCACCGCGATCTCAAGCCGGGAAATGTGCTGCTGGCCGCCGATGGGCCGAAAGTCATTGATTTCGGTATCTCCCGGCCGTCCGACAGCGAAATGCGCACCGAAACCGGCAAATTGATCGGTACGCCGCCCTTCATGGCGCCCGAACAGTTCCAGCGGCCGCGTGAGGTCGGACCGGCTGCGGATGTCTTCGCGCTGGGTTCGGTGCTGGTGCACGCCGCCACCGGAAGCGGGCCCTTCGATTCGGAGAGCCCGTATCTCGTCGCCTATCAGGTAGTGCACGACGAGGCCGATCTGGCGGGCGTGCCGGAGGAGTTGGCGCCGCTGATCGAAAGCTGTCTGGCGAAGAATCCCGCGGACCGGCCGACGCCGGATGCGCTGATGGAGCTGCTGCGGACGGACGCCCCGGAGGGCGCGCCGCTGGGCGCGGCGTTCGGCGCACCGCTCGGTGGTGCGAGGACGGACCCCGCGTCGCCCGGCAGCGCGTTGCCGGACATACGGATACCGGAACAGCGGCAGCCCGTACGGGCCGCGGCCACACCCCCGCGCGCCGAGACGACGCATGTCCGTGTACCCGCGCCGGCCGAGAGCCCCGTCGGCCCCGGAGACACCGCCGACACCGGACACGCCTGCGATCCCGGACGCCCCGACGACCCCCAACGCCCCGCCCGCTCCGGCCGACCTCGCCGCTGGCCCCTGTGGGCCGCTCTCGCGCTGGTGGTGACCGGAGCCGGAACGTTCGCGGGCATCCAGGCGCTGACCCCGGCGGACCACGGGCAGGACCCCGCGCTGCAGATCCATCCGTCGCGCGCCGGCCAGGCCGACTTCCGCCCCTGGCACACCACGCTCACCAAGCGCCCCAAGGGATACGCCGCCGAGCTGCCGTTCTGCACCACCGGCTCCGGCGCCGTCTTCTGCGGCCAGCACGGCGTACTGGCCGCCCGGCTCGACCCGGGCACCGGGCGGGTCGCATGGCGGCACACGGACGACGGCTCCACCGGCAAGAACTCCCTCAAGTACGCCGCCTCACCGACTCCGCCGGCACTCTCCGGCGGCCTGCTGTACGTCTTCTCCGCCGACGCCCGCCGGCTGACGGCACTGGACCCGTCGGCCGACGGCAAGGGCGCCACCCGCTGGAGCAAGGACGTCTCCGGATACGAGGGCGGGGCCCGGATCGTCGGCGACCAGGTGCTGATGACGGCGGCGGACGGCACGGTCACCGCGCTGGACAGCGCGACCCACAAGCAGCGCTGGCACAAGCGCTTCCCCGGCCATGCGCTGCCCGCCTTCACGGCGTACGGCGATCCGCGCACCGCCTACGCCGCCGAGGCCACCCCCGACGGAACCGGCACCCAGGTCACCGCCATCGACCCGGCCGACGGCAGGGTCCGCTCGAACCGGCGGCTGCCCGGCACGCTCGCTCTGGCCGGAACCGGCGCCTCCGGAACGCTCTATCTGACCGTCACCGACCCGACGTTGTCGTACCGCACCACCGCCGTACTCCGCTACGACCCGGCCACCGGCCACACCCGGCGCCTCAAGCTGACCGCGCCACTGGACGGGGTATCCGCCGTGGTGCGCGGCGAATCGGTATACCTGCTGGCCGAGGGCGGCGCGCTGCAGGCCGTCGGCGAGCGGAAGTGGGACACCGAGACCTCGGTCAGCCGGGGCTCGGCACCCGTGGTGAACGGCAACCGGCTGTATTTCACCGCGGCGGACGGACGGCTGCTCGCCGTCGACACCCGCTCCGGCGAACTGCTGGGCCAGACACCGCCCCGGATGCACGGCCGCCACAACGGGTTCGTGGAATCGCTGCCGGCCCCGCTGGTGGACGGCCCGCGGGGCCGCGTCTACGCGGCGGCGCCGGACGGGAGCGTCTTCTCGGCAGCGGCAGCGGACCCGGCGGGCTGGTGACGGCCGGGCCCGGCCCCCGCATGGCAGGGACAGACACACGCCTCGCGCCGTACGCCCGGGACCGCGGCGACGGTCTCGGGCCCGGGGGTGCCCTTGGTGCACCTCGTGTGCGTACCGACGTGGCACGCCGGGGAGACGTACGGGGCACCCGCGCTCACCGGGCCGCCCGCTGGAGCACCGCGATGAGCTTGCGCGTCGTCTCCAGATTGCAGCGCCCCAACTCGACCAGGACGCGGGACTGTTCGTAGCCGTACGTCACCGGGTCGACGGCCAGCGACGGCAGCACGATGCCGGTCCGCTTCAGCGCGGCGGCCAGCTCCTCGCAGGCCGTCTCGGCCTCGCTCATCGTGTCGTCCGCCGCCCGTCGTTGCGTCGTCATATGTGCCGCTCCCGTCTGCCGTTTCCCTGCCTGAGACTCCGGAGCGCCACTACCGTGTGTGTTCCGGACCTCACGAGAATGGACCCGGAAAAGGGCACGAATGCCGCTTGCGGGCTGTATTTCGCGGCCACGCACCGTTAGTTCCACACCTTCCACGGAGGAGGTCGCCATGCCGCCGAGGCGAGCGGTCACCGGTCGGAGCCAGGAGCCGCGCCAACGGTTCGTCGAAGAACTCCGATTACTGCGCGCCCAGAAGGGCGACAGCCTGCGGCAGCTCGGCGACGTGCTGGGCTGGGACTGGTCGCTCTTCGGCAAGATGGAGGCCGGGCAGACCCTCGGGAGCCCGGAGGTCGCGCAGGCGCTGGACCAGCACTACGGGACGAAGGATCTCCTGCTGACGCTGTGGGAGTTGGCGGCGGGGGACCCCAAGCAGTTCAAGGAGCGGTACCGGCGATATATGACGCTGGAAGCGGAGGCGTTAAGCCTGTGGCACTTCGGCGTGAGCGTGCTTCCTGGCACGCTTCAGACGGATGGGTACGCACACGTAGTCCTAGCGGCGAGCGGCACCAAAGGCGAAGAACTGCAGCGACAGGTCGAAGCCCGCATGGGACGCCGCGAGGTGTTGATGGGTGATGATGCGCCGCCTTTCCGCACCATCCTGTCCGAGGCCGTGTTGCGCACGTCACTGGAAGATGCTGAGCAGTGGCGAACACAGCTTGAGAACCTGGCCGAGGCCGCCGAGCGTCCGAACCTCACGCTCCATGTACTGCCTCATGGCTCTGAGCCGCACGGCTTGGTAAGTACCGATGTGATGTTCCTGCGACTGCTGGACGGCCGTACCGTCGCCTACACGGAGAACGCCCACCGGGGCGAACTCATCGAGGAAACAAGTTCTGTTGAGCGTCTGCAACGCGCGTACGATGCGGTGCGTGACCTGGCGTTGAGCCCGGCCGAATCGCGGAAGTTCGTCATGCGGATGTTGGAGGAAGTGCCGTGCGAGCGATCGACCTGAGCACCGTGACCTGGCGCAAGAGCACGTACAGCAACCCGGACGGCGGTCAGTGCATCGAGGTCTCCGACGACCTCCTGACCGCCGCCACTTGGCGCAAGTCCAGCTACAGCAACCAAGACGGCGGTAACTGCGTCGAGGTAGCCGACAACCTCCCCGCCCTCGTCCCCGTCCGCGACAGCAAGGACCCCCACGGCCCCGCGCTCTTCTTCGAAGCCCCGGCCTGGTCGTCCTTCGTCGCCGCCGTGAAGAGCGGGCAGCTCCCCGGCGTCTGACGCGCCCCGGCCCTCATGGCCGGCCCGAAGACCGGCCCCCGTCGCTCGCCCGCGGCGGGGGCCGTTGCCGTAGGAGAGGCCTCCCGCGCGCCGACAGGGGGCGAACCCGGCCCCTGTCGCGCACCGCACCCGTCGGCCGTCTCTTGTCGTACCCGGCTTGTAGGTTGGCGCGCGTGAACCGTACCGATCGTCTCTATGCCCTGGTCGAGGAGCTGCGGGCGGTCGCGCCCCGCCCGCGCAGCGCCCGCTGGCTGGCCGGTCGTTTCGAGGTCAGCGTGCGCACGGTCGAACGGGACATCAACGCGCTGCAGCAGTCGGGGGTGCCGATCTATGCCGAGTCCGGCCGCACGGGCGGCTATTGCCTCGACAAGGCGCGCACGCTGCCGCCGGTCAACCTCACGCCGGGCGAGGCCGTCGCGATGGCGGTGGCGCTGCGGCGGCTGAAGGGCACTCCGTTCCAGGCCACCGCGGGCTCGGCGCTGCGCAAGCTGGTCGCGGCGATGCAGGGTGACGACGCCGCCGCGGCCCACGACCTGGCCGGCCGCATCCACCTGCTCGGGGGCGACGACGCGGGCACCCCGCCGTCGATGCCGCGCATGGTGGCCGACGCGCTGTCCACCGGCCGCGTCCTGCGTATCGGCTACGGCGACCGCGAGGGTGCCACCACGATGCGGGAGATCGAGCCGCTGGGCTACGTCGGCACGGCCACCCACTGGTATCTGGTGGCCTGGTGTCGGATGCGCGACGCCCTGCGCGCCTTCCGCACCGACCGGATCACCTCGGTCTCGGTCACCGCCGAGGTGCCCACGCCACGCTCGCTGCGCAGCGAGGACCTCGACATCCCGTACGGGATCGTCCATCAACTCACCCTGAGCTGACCGCCGAACTCTCGGCCGGCCAGGCCGGGCAGGCCCCGCCGACCGGCCGGCCCGTCGGCACGACCGCTCAGGGTCGGGCGAGCGGCGGCGTGAACACCGCGAAGTGGTTACCGGCCGGATCCAGCAGGTGCGCGAAAGTCACCCCGGCCGGGTTGGCCGCCGGCGCGCGCCGGACCTGGCCACCCGCCTCTTCGACCCGGCGGCACGTGGCCTCGACGTCCTCGACCAGCACGGTGAAGACCGCATAGTTGGGCGTCTTTCCCTGTGTCGCGAAGAGTCCACCGTGCAGTCCCTCCGTGTCGCCCGTGGTGAGGATCTGGTACGCCGGGTCCGTGCTCTTCGTGTCGTCGTGCGAGACCGTCCAGCCGAACACGTCCCCGTAGAACCGCTCCGCGGCCGCCGGGTCGTCGGTGCCGATCTCGAACCAGCCGATGCCGTTGAATCTAGGCATGTCGTCCCTCTCGTATCGCGCCGGGCGGGTCCCGGCTCGTCCCACCCTCGGGGGCGGCGGCGACAACCCCCTGTCGGTGTTTCCGCACGCACGGCCGGTGACCTCGGAGCGCGAACCAAGCAGCGGGGCGTGCGCACCGCCCCCGCCGCTCCCGGCAGACGCACAGCGAGAAGGCCCCCGTCACACGACAGGGGCCTTCTCGCTGCTGCTGACTGCTGACTGCTGACTGCTGACTGCTGACTGCTGACTGCTGACTGCTGACTGCTGACTGCTGACTGCTGAGCGTCAGCCCAGCTTGCTCACATCACGCACCGCGCCCTTGTCCGCGCTGGTCGCCATCGCCGCGTACGCGCGCAGCGCCTGGGAGACCTTGCGCTCGCGCTGCTTGGGCGCGTAGACGCCCTCCAGGGCCAGCCTGCGGGACTCCAACTCCACGTCGCCGACGAGGAGTTCGATCGTGCGGTTCGGGATGTCGATGCGGATGCGGTCGCCGTTCTCGACGAGGGCGATGGTGCCGCCGGCCGCCGCCTCGGGCGAGGCGTGGCCGATGGACAGGCCGGACGTGCCGCCGGAGAAGCGGCCGTCGGTGACCAGGGCGCAGGTCTTGCCCAGGCCGCGGCCCTTGAGGAAGGACGTCGGGTAGAGCATCTCCTGCATGCCGGGGCCGCCCTTGGGGCCCTCGTAGCGGATGACGACGACGTCGCCTTCCTTGACCTGCTTCTTGAGGATCTTGTCGACGGCCTCTTCCTGCGACTCGCAGACCACGGCCGGGCCCTCGAAGGTCCAGATGGACTCGTCGACGCCGGCGGTCTTCACGACGCAGCCGTCCTCGGCGAGGTTGCCCTTGAGGACCGCCAGGCCGCCGTCGACGGAGTAGGCGTGCGCCATGTCGCGGATGCAGCCGCCCTCGGCGTCGACGTCGAGGCTCGCCCAGCGCTCGGACTGGGAGAAGGCGGTCGCCGAACGCTTGCAGCCGGGGGCCGCGTGCCACAGCTCGACGGCCACGTCGGACGGTGAACCGCCGCGCACGTCCCAGGTCTTGAGCCACTCGTCCATCGAGGCGCTGTGCACGGTGTGCACGTCCTCGTGGAGCATGCCGGCGCGCCACAGCTCACCGAGGATGGCGGGGATACCGCCGGCCCGGTGCACGTCCTCCATGTAGTACGTGCCGCCCGGCGCGACGTTCGGCGCGACCTTCGCCAGGCACGGCACCCGGCGCGAGACCGCGTTGATGTCGTCCAGGTCGAAGCTGAGACCCGCTTCCTGCGCGGCGGCCAGCAGATGCAGGATCGTGTTCGTCGAGCCGCCCATGGCGATGTCCAGGGCCATGGCGTTCTCGAAGGAGGCGCGGGTGCCGATGTTGCGCGGCAGGACGGTGTGGTCGTCCTCGTCGTAGTGCCGCTTGGTGATCTCGACGACGGTGCGGCCGGCGTTCTCGTACAGCGCCTTGCGGGCGGTGTGGGTGGCCAGCACGGAGCCGTTGCCGGGCAGCGAGAGGCCGATCGCCTCGGTCAGGCAGTTCATGGAGTTGGCGGTGAACATGCCGGAACAGGAGCCGCAGGTCGGACAGGCGTTCTCCTCGATGCGGAGGATGTCCTCGTCCGAGATCTTGTCGTTGACGGCGTCCGAGATCGCGTCGACCAGGTCGAGGGTGCGGACCGTGCCGTCGACGAGGGTCGCCTTGCCGGACTCCATCGGGCCGCCGGAGACGAAGACCGTCGGGATGTTGAGCCGCATCGCGGCCATCAGCATGCCCGGGGTGATCTTGTCGCAGTTGGAGATGCAGATCAGCGCGTCGGCGCAGTGCGCCTCGACCATGTACTCGACGGAGTCGGCGATCAGGTCGCGGGAGGGCAGGCTGTAGAGCATGCCGCCGTGGCCCATGGCGATGCCGTCGTCGACCGCGATGGTGTTGAACTCGCGGGCGATGCCGCCGGCCTCGTGGATCGCCTCGGAGACGATCCGGCCGACCGGCTGGAGGTGGGTGTGGCCGGGCACGAACTCGGTGAAGCTGTTGGCGACGGCGATGATCGGCTTGCCGAAGTCCTCCCGCGCTACGCCGGAGGCCTGCATAAGGGCTCGGGCGCCGGCCATGTTGCGGCCATGGGTAACGGTGCGGGACCTCAGCTCGGGCACGATGGTCACTCCCTCGGGATTACGTCCGTACGACCGCCGGCGCCGGTACCTGGCCCTGCCACGTACCGGGTGGCGTCATATATCAGCTCCAGTCGAGATTACGCTCCTGATCCAAGATCTGGACAGCCTCTCCGGCATATGAGACAGCTGCCCGCACTGCGGACGCCCGCGCGACGGCCGTCCATGCAGGTCATGGCGGCGATCAGGCCCCTGAGACGGCACGGGAGGCGATTGTCAGGGCTGCGTCAGATACCGCTGGAGGGTCGGCGCCACCATGGCGATGATCTCCTCCGTGTCCGCCGAAGCGACCGGGTCCATCTTGATCACATAGCGCAGCATGGCAATCCCGATGAGGTGCCCGGCGGCCAGCTGCGCCCGGAACTGCGGGTCGGGTACGTGCAGTTCGCCCGCCACCCGCTGCAGCATCCGCCGCTCGATGAGCCCGCGCAGCACCGCCGCCGCGGTGTCGTTGGTCAGCGCCGAGCGCATGATCGCCAGCAGCGGCTGCCGGGTGACCGGGTTCTCCCAGACGCCGAACATGAAGCGGGCCATCCGCTCGCCCACCGCTTCACCGCCGCCCGCGATCGCCTCCGGCATGGTCAGCGCGGGCGCGAAGGTCAGCTCGATGGCGGCCTCGAAGACCTGCTCCTTGGTGCCGAAGTAGTGATGCACCAGCGCCGCGTCCACCCCGGCCGCCTTGGCGATACCGCGGACCGAGGTCTTGTCGTAGCCGCGCTCGGCGAACTCCGTACGGGCCGCGGCCAGAATCCGCTCACGGGCGCCGGGCCCGGCCTCGGCGGCGGCACGGGCCGGGCGGCCCCGGCGGCGGGCCGGTGCGGGCGGCGTACCGGGCCCGGGGGACGCGTCGTCCGGCCCGTTGCCGCTGCCGCTCACGAGCCCGGGACCCAGGTCGGCGAGGCGAGATGCAGCCGGGTGAAGGCCAGCGCCTCGGCCAGGTCGGCCTCGCGTTCGGCTGCGGACATCGCCCGCCGGGTGTTGACCTCGACCACCACATGGCCGTCGAAGCCGGTGGCCGCCAGCCGCTCCAGCATCGCCGCGCAGGGCTGGCTGCCGCGCCCCGGCACCAGGTGCTCGTCCTTGGCGGAGCCGTTGCCGTCGGCGAGATGGACATGCGCCAGCCGGTCGCCCATCCGCCCCATCATCTCCAGGGCGTCGCTGCGGGCGGTGGCGGTGTGCGACAGATCGACCGTGAAGTGCCGGTAGTCGTCGTTGGTGGGGTCCCAGTCCGGGGCGTACGCCAGCATCTCGCGGTCCCGGTAGCGCCACGGGTACATGTTCTCGACGGCGAACTTCACGTCCGTCTCGTGCTCCATCCGCCACACCCCGCGGACGAACTCCCGGGCGTAGCTGCGCTGCCAGCGGAACGGCGGGTGCACGACCACCGTCGAGGCACCGAGCTTCTCCGCGGCGGTGCGGGCGCGCTGGAGCTTGACCCACGGGTCGGTGGACCACACCCGCTGGGTGATCAGCAGACACGGGGCATGGATGGCCAGCACCGGCACGCCGTGGTAGTCCGAGAGCCGGCGCAGCGCCTCGATGTCCTGGCTGACCGGGTCGGTCCACACCATGACCTCGACACCGTCGTAGCCGAGGCGCGCGGCGATCTCGAAGGCCGTCGCCGTCGACTCCGGATACACCGAGGCCGTGGACAGCGCGACCTTCGCATCCGGGATGCGCACCACTGGCTCTGTCACGAAGGACAGCGTACGGGCCGGGGCCGGGCGCAGGGCAGGAGGTCCGACAGCCGCGGCCCCCTGTCGGTTCGGGCGGGGGACCGTGGGACGGGGGGCCACGGGTGTGCCGGGAGCGGCCGGGGCGTGACGAGTCTCACGAACGCCGGGCGGGCGGCGGACAGTCCGGGGCCCTCCTTACGGCGGGGCGGTCCAGGGCCTGTCCTACGGCAGGTGACCCGGAGCCTGTCCTTGCGGCGGGCGGTCCGGGACCTGCCCATACGGCGGGCGGTCCGGGCCCGCCTTACGGCATCCGCGCCCGCCCTACGGCAGGTGATCCAGCCGCCGCAGAATGACGCCCTCGCGCAGCGCCCACGGACAGATCTCCAGCGTCTCGACCCCGAACAGATCCATCGCCGCCTCGGCGACCAGCGCCCCGGCGAGCAGCTGCCGCGAGCGCCCCTCGGACACACCGGGCAGCGTGACCCGCTCCTCCGCGGACATCACCCCCAGCCGCGGCACCCACTCCTCCAGCTTCTTACGGGTCAGCTCCCGCTGGACGTAGAGCCCCTCCCCCGAACGCGCGGCGCCCGCGATCCGCGCCAGCTGCCGGAAGGTCTTGGACGTGCCGACGACCCGGTCGGGCGTCCCGTAACGGGTGAATTCGCTCACCACCCGGGCGATCTCGGCCCGCACCCGGCGGCGCAGCGTCCGTACGTCATCGGGCTCCGGCGGGTCACCGGGCAGATCGCCCGCGGTCAGCCGGCCGGCGCCCAGCGGCAGCGACACCGCCACGTCCGGGTCCTCGTCCAGGCCGTACGCGATCTCCAGGGAGCCGCCGCCGATGTCCAGCACCAGCAGCCGGCCCGCCGACCAGCCCAGCCACCGGCGGGCGGCGAGGAAGGTGAGCCGCGCCTCGTCCTCACCGGAGAGCACCTGCAGCTCGACCTCGGACTCCACGGCCACCCGGCGCAGGACCTCCTCGCCGTTGGTGGCCTCGCGGACCGCGGAGGTCGCGAACGGCAGCACGCTCTCGACGCCCTTGTCCTCGGCCACCTGCAGCGCCTCCTGCACGGTGGCCACCAGCCGCTCCACCCCGGCATCGCTTATCGCGCCGGACTCGTCGAGGAGTTCGGCAAGGCGCAGCTCCGCCTTGTGCGAATAGGCGGGCAGCGGGCGCGCGCCCGGGTGCGCGTCCACCACCAGCAGATGGACCGTATTCGAACCCACATCGAGGACACCGAGTCTCATACGGGGAAACCTACTGCGCGCGTCACTCACTCTTGTCGTCGCGGTGCGCACCGTGACGCGCCTTAGGCTGGAGTCGTGGCTAAGACGAAAAAGGCGAAGCACGAAAAAGCGCTCATCAAGGAAGAAAAGCGGCGCTCTCAGGCGACTGAGGGGGCGCGGTCCCCGAAGGAGGCCACGGCCGACGAGGTCGGACTCGACTTCGCCCGCGCCTGGGTCACCTTCCCCGACCCGGCCGACGACGAACAGCTCTTCCGCTGCGACCTGACCTGGCTGACCTCCCGCTGGACCTGCATCTTCGGCAGCGGCTGCCAGGGCATCCAGGCCGGCCGGGCGGACGACGGCTGCTGCACGCTCGGCGCGCACTTCTCGGACGACGACGACGAGAAACGGGTGGCCGAGCACGTGGCCCGGCTCACCCCCGACGTGTGGCAGCACCACGACGTGGGCACGGAGTCGGGCTGGGTCCAGGAGGACGAGGACGGCGAGCGGCAGACCCGGCGCTGGGAGGGCTCCTGCATCTTCCAGAACCGCCCAGGCTTCCCGGCCGGCGCGGGCTGCTCCCTGCACCTCCTCGCGCTGCGCGAGGGCCGCGAGCCGCTGGAGACCAAGCCGGACGTCTGCTGGCAGCTGCCCGTCCGCCGCACCTACGACTGGATCGACCGGCCGGACGACACCCAGATCCTGCAGGTGACGATCGGCGAGTACGACCGGCGCGGCTGGGGCCCCGGCGGCCACGACCTGCACTGGTGGTGCACCTCGGCGACCTCGGCGCACGGCGCGGGCGACCCGGTCTACGTCTCGTACAAGCCCGAGCTGACCGAGCTGATGGGCAAGAAGGGCTACGCCAAGCTCGCCGAGCTGTGCGAGGAGCGGCTGGCGGCGATGCTGCCGATGGCGCCGCATCCGGCGGACCCCACGCCCCCGAAGCCCCCGAACAAGCCGCAGAAGCAGAAGTAAGCGCGCTCCGGGGCCGCCGGTGCCGACACGGCCCCGGAGCGCTCAGCGGGCGGGATGCGTCGTGTTCGACGGTGTCGAGGACGGGGCGGGGCCGGTCGGCTTCGGGGTCGGCGCCGGAGGCGTGGGGGTGGGCGTCGGGGACGTCGGGGTCGGCGTGGGTGTCGGCGCCGGGTGCGAGGGGCGCGGCGTCGGCTTCGGCTTCGCGGGCGTCGGGCGCTGCGGGCCGGGGGCCGGCCCGGTCGTGCCGTAACCCTTCATCGTGACGGAGGTGCCGCCGGGATCGATGGCGATCCTGGCCCGCCAGTGACCCGAGGGCTCCCGGTCATGGTCGATATAGACGGTGATCGTCGTGGACTCGCCCGGCCGCAGCGTGCCCGCCGTATGACTCATCTGCAGCCAGGCCGCACCCGCCGATGCACGCCAGCGCACCGGGGCGCTGCCCGCCGCACTGAGCGTGATGACCGTGGTCCGGCCGCTGGGCTCCGCGGCGATCGTCAGCCGGCCGGGGCCCTTCTCCGCCCGGCTGCTCGGCTCACCCGGCCGCTGCCGGGTGCCGTCCGCGCTGATCACCTCGACGGACACGTCGGGCGTCCCGTCGCCGCCCCGGAAGCCGGGCTCCGGCGTCGTCCGGGCATTGCCGGCGTTCTCGTACGGGCGACCGCCCAGCTGCTCCCCGGCCTCCGTGTCACTGGCCGTCACCGAGGGCGAGGCGGCCGCCGCCTCGTCGGTGGCGGGGCCGCCGTGGTAGGCCGCCCACAGGGCCAGCACCGGCGCCGCGATCACCGTGGCGACCACGGTGGTGGTCAGCGCCCGGCCGCGCAGCCTGCGCCGGCGAGCCACCCGGTCCGTAGGGGGGCCGACGGGAAATCCGCTGCGGTCATAGCGAGGAGAACCGTTTGCCCCACCCGTCCGGCCACCGCGCCCCGCACCGGCCACGCCCTCCGCACGGCCCGACTTGGTGCCCCGCGCCGCCGCCAGCGCACCGAGCACGGCCTCACGGGGCGCGGCGACCAGCGGCAGCGAACCCCGGGCCACCGGCGCGGTGCCCGGCCAGGTCCCCGGCACGGTCGCCCGCTCGGCGGTCCGCCGGCACTCGGCACAGTCGTCGACATGGCGCACCAGCTCCCGGCTCAGCGCCGCGCCCAGCAGCATCTGGGTGTCCCCCGCCAGCTGAGCGACCTCGCGGCAGCGGCCGGACTCGACGACGGCCAGCGCCGCCCGGGTCCGCTCCACCTCGCAGGACGCGGTGGCCAGCAGCGCGCGGGTGGCGATCGGGTCGGCGCCGAGCACCGCGGCGACCTCGTCGGCCGAGAGGTGATGGCGCACCGACAGCTCCAGCGCCTCACGCTGCTCGGGGGTGGTGCCGGCGGCCTCCGGCCAGGCCAGCGCGGCGAGTTCACGCTGCCGGCGCTCGGCCTCGGCAACGGCCGGGCCGGTGGCGTCCGGGCCCTTGACGGCCGAGCCCTTGGCGGCCGGGCCGGTCCGCTCGGCGAGCCGGCGCAGACAGGCCCAGCGGGCCAGGGCGTAGAGCCAGGAGCGGTACTGCGCACGGTCGGTGGGGCGCCTGCCCTGGTGCCGCTCGGCGAGCGCGAGCATCTCGCCGAGCACCGCGGTCGCCGCGTCGTGCTCGCACAGCACCGACAGGCAATAGGTGAACAGCCCGTCCAGGTAAGGCTCGTAGCTATCGGGGCGCGTGTCCGGGGGACGCGCGGCGTCCGGGCCGGGCCGCTCGGGCGGCTGCGGCCGGCTCCGGCGCCGCGCGTCGCCGCGCGACCGGTGTGCGCCGGTGGAGTGCGTGGGGTGCTCGGGCCTGCTGCTCATCACCCCGGCGACGGTAGGCGGATGATGCAGCCGGTCTCGCTCGCGTTGGACACTTTTAACCCTTACGGGTGACCATCTCCCTCAAAAGAGGACACGAATGGCCCTTTACACGGCCGGTGCACTCCGTGTGCGGCACCCGGTCGGTGCAACGGACGATGCGGGCGGCCGTCCCCGCTCCCGAAGCGCTCGGACACCGGCTCCCCCCGCCCCTCACGAGGCCGGGGAAGCATTGTCAGACCCCGCCGCTACGGTGACCCCATGGCAACGCGTAAATCCTCGGGCAAGGAGCGCCCCTCCTACCGCTGTACGGAATGCGGCTGGACCACCGCGAAGTGGCTCGGCCGCTGCCCCGAATGCCAGGCGTGGGGCACGGTCGAGGAGTTCGGCGGCGCCCCCGCGGTGCGCACGACCGCACCCGGCCGGGTCACCACCGCGGCCCTGCCCATCGGCCAGATCGACGGCGGACAGGCCGCCGCCCGCTCGACGGGCGTGCCCGAACTGGACCGCGTCCTGGGCGGCGGACTGGTCCCCGGCGCCGTCGCGCTGCTGGCCGGCGAGCCCGGCGTCGGCAAGTCCACCCTGCTGCTGGACGTCGCCGCCAAGGCCGCCTCCGACGCACACCGCACGCTGTACGTCACCGGCGAGGAGTCCGCCAGCCAGGTCCGGCTGCGCGCCGACCGCATCGGCGCCCTCGACGACCATCTGTATCTGGCGGCCGAAACCGACCTCTCCGCCGTCCTCGGCCACCTGGACACGGTCAAGCCCTCCCTCCTGGTCCTCGACTCGGTACAGACCATCGCCTCACCCGAGATCGAAGGCGCCCCCGGCGGCATGGCCCAGGTCCGCGAAGTGGCCGGCGCACTGATCCGGGCATCCAAGGAACGCGGCATGTCCACCCTCCTGGTCGGCCATGTCACCAAGGACGGCGCCATCGCCGGACCGCGCCTCCTGGAACACCTCGTCGACGTCGTCCTCCACTTCGAAGGCGACCGGCACGCCCGGCTGCGCCTGGTCCGCGGCGTCAAGAACCGCTACGGCACCACCGACGAGGTCGGCTGCTTCGAACTCCACGACGAAGGCATCACCGGCCTCACCGACCCCTCCGGCCTCTTCCTGACCCGCCGCGCCGAGCCCGTGCCCGGTACGTGCCTGACGGTGACCCTGGAGGGCCGCCGCCCGCTGGTCGCCGAGGTCCAGGCACTGACCGTCGACTCCCAGATCCCCTCCCCCCGGCGCACCACCTCCGGCCTGGAGACCTCCCGGGTCTCGATGATGCTCGCCGTCCTGGAACAGCGCGGCCGCATCAGCGCCCTCGGCAAACGCGACATCTACAGCGCAACGGTCGGCGGTGTGAAGCTCACCGAACCCGCCGCAGACCTCGCGGTGGCCCTCGCCCTCGCCAGCGCCGCCAGCGACACCCCCCTCCCCAAAAACCTCGTCGCCATCGGCGAGGTGGGCCTCGCGGGCGAGGTCAGAAGGGTCACCGGAGTCCAGCGCCGGCTGTCCGAAGCGGCCCGGCTCGGCTTCACCCACGCCCTCGTCCCCTCCGACCCCGGCAAGATCCCCGACGGAATGCGGGTAATGGAGGTCGCCGACATCGGACAGGCCCTCAGCGTCCTGCCCAAGCGGGTACACCGGGAGGCCCCACAGGAAGAGGGCGCACGCCGGTAGACTTTGCCCTGGTCTCGCCCGTCACCGCAGAATTGCCTGTCGGCCACGTACGCTCCGCTGGTACGTCAACACAGCAAGGGCCGGGCGGCCTGCGGACCGACAGACCTTGCAACGGAGGAGTGCAGTGGCAGCCAACGACCGGGCATCGACTCCCGGCAGGTCCGGTGGCAGTTCCGGTACCGAGAGCCTGATGCGCGCCACACTGAGCGCCGTCGCGCCCGGTACGGCCCTGCGCGACGGACTGGAGCGCATCCTCCGCGGCAACACCGGCGGACTGATCGTGCTGGGCTTCGACAAAACCGTCGAATCCATGTGTACCGGCGGCTTCGTCCTCGACGTGGAGTTCACCGCGACGCGACTGCGCGAACTGTGCAAGCTCGACGGTGCGCTGGTCCTCGACAAGGACATCACCAAGATCCTGCGGGCCGGAGTCCAGCTCGTCCCGGACGCCTCCATCCCCACGGAGGAGACCGGCACCCGCCACCGCACCGCCCAGCGCGTCTCCATCCAGGCCGGCTTCCCGGTCGTCTCCGTCAGCCAGTCGATGCGCCTGATCGCCCTCTACGTGGACGGCGAACGCCGCGTCCTGGAGGAGTCGGCCGCGATCCTCTCCCGCGCCAACCAGGCGCTGGCGACCCTGGAGCGCTACAAGCTCCGCCTGGACGAGGTCGCCGGCACCCTCTCCGCCCTGGAGATCGAGGACCTGGTGACGGTCCGCGATGTCACCGCCGTCGCCCAGCGCCTGGAGATGGTCCGCCGGATCGCCACGGAGATCGCCGAGTACGTCGTCGAGCTCGGCACCGACGGCCGGCTGCTCACCCTCCAACTGGAGGAACTGATCGCCGGCGTCGAACCGGAGCGGGAACTGGTCGTCCGCGACTACGTCCCCGAGCCGACCGCCAAGCGCTCCCGCACCGTCGTCGAAGCACTCGCCGAACTGGACGCGCTCAGCCACACCGAACTCCTCGAACTCCCCACCGTGGCCCGCGCGTTGGGCTACAGCGGAGCACCCGAGACACTGGACTCCGCGGTCTCCCCGCGCGGCTTCCGCCTGCTGGCGAAGGTCCCCCGGCTGCCCGGCACGGTCATCGACCGCCTCGTCGACCACTTCGGCGGCCTGCAGAAACTACTCGCGGCCAGCGTCGACGACCTCCAGGCGGTCGACGGCGTCGGCGAGGCCCGCGCCCGCTCGGTCCGCGAGGGACTGTCGCGACTGGCCGAATCGTCAATCTTGGAACGGTACGTGTAGCCGGTGGGGGCCAGTGGAGCTCCGGTTTCGTCCTGCAGTAGGGAGCTCCGGCTTCGTCCTGCAGTAGGGGCGGGCTTCGTCCCGTAGCAGGGGGCGGGCTTTCGTCCGAAGTGGAGCGCGGGCTTCGTGCTGCGCTCGCATCATGGGCGGGCCGGGTTGGGGTCGGGGCTGGGGCTGGGGCGCAGGTTCTCGCTGGTGCCCTGGTGCCCTGGTGCCCTGGTGCCCTGGGCCGTCGGCGCTCGGTCAGCCGGCCCGGCGCAGCGCCTTCGCCTCCTTCTCCGGGGCCAGGCCGAGTACGGGGCGGTCGGGGCGTTGCGGGGCCACCCCGCCGACGGTCTGCAGCCAGGCCCACGTGTCGGCGACGGTTTCGCCGACGGGACGACAACGCAGCCCGGATGCCAGGGCCTTGTCAGCCCTTCGCTCTCAGTCCTCGGCCAGAACGAACGACGTATGGACCGCTTCCAGCCCCGGCACCTTGGCCTCGATCAGATACTTACCGGCCGGCACCGTGGCCGAGCTCGGAGTGGCGCACTGCGGGCCGCTGGCCCGGCGGTCCCACACGATGGTGCGCTTCACGGAACCCTTGGCCGGAACCTGCAGCAGCGCGGGCCGGGTGCCCGACGGGCAGTCGTTCGAGGCCCACACCCGGTCGTCGCCCGCGGTGTCGGTGATGGTGAGTACCGCGGCCTTCTGCCCAAGATCCACCTTGCACGCGGCACCGGCCGCATTCTTGACCGTCAACTCGAACTTCGGCTTGGCACCCGGCGCATAGGAGTTCTTGACGCTGTGCAGCACCAACTCCACCTTGCCGGATACGCAGTTGGGGAGCGAGGAGGCGGCCTCGACGGCGTTCTTGCCCGAGCCCTGGCCGATCGGCCCACCGGGAACGGAACCGGAACCCCCGGAGCCCGCGCCGGAGTCACCACCGGACTCATCGCTGCCGCCACCAGCGGAGCCCGAGCCGCTGCCGGAACCGGAGCCCCCGCCACCGCCCGACTCATCGCGCCCGCCCGGCTTTTGATCGTTTACCGGTCCACTGGAGGAGGGCCCCGGCGTGATGGACGTCGCGGGTCCCTTTCCGTGGGGCCCCTTGCCCTCGTCGTCACTCTTGCCGCCGCTTGCACCCAAGTTGAGGGCCCACACGACCAGAAGGGCGAGCAGTGCGACGATGCCCAGCGCAACGGCCCTCCGCCGCCAGTAGATGGAGGAGGGAAGCGGCCCGATCGGATTGCGCAGTGATCCCACGCGGAAACTCTACGAGAGATCGGCAGCCGCACCGGCCAGTACCCGCCGCATCCGGCTGCAACTTTTCCCATCATCGGCCCGGAGACGGCTTCCGATCGGCCCACAGACGGCTTACCGACCGCGTTTACGGCCCTAACGGGCCTGATGCCCCGTTAGGGCTGGGTCTGCTCCGCTCCGGCCTTGCTTTCGCCAGATGCACCCTTGATGACCCGCGAAGGGGCACGGGCGGGCGCCCCGGCCTCACGGGCTCGACCACTCCTCCTTGTGACCGAAGCCCTGCCCGTTGTCGATCAACCGCAGCCAGTCGGGGCACAGCTCCCACAGCGTGGTCCGCTCCAGGGCGTCACGCAGCCGGTCGCTCGCCGCGACGAAGGGGAAGCGCTCCAGATAAACCCGCCAGCCGGCCGCCCGCTCGGCACCGGTCAGGGCGCGGCAGCGGCCCCGCCCCTGAAGTCCGGTCAGGCCGCTCCACTCCTGACCGTCCCGCTGCGCCGTGAACGCAACCCGCGCGCCGGGCTCCGCAAGGGCCCGGCCGTGCCGCGTCGTGGCCGCGGTGACGAAGTACAGCGCGGGCCCGGCGCCGACTGCCGCACCGCCCTGCGCGTCGGCCACGTCGGCCACGTCGGCCGCACCGGTCGCGTCGGCCGCACCGGTCGCCCGTGTCACGCCGGTCGCGCCGGCCGCATGGCCCGTGTCGACCGCACCTGCCGCATCGCTCACGTGGGCCGCACCGACCGTGTCCGCCGCGTACAGCACCGCGCACGCCTGCGGCCCCTCCTCGTCCACGTACGCCAGCGTCATCGTCGTATGCGCGGCCAGCGCCCGCCGGATCCCCTCCGGGCAGGGTTTGCCGCCTACTCCCGCCGCACCGCCCGATTCCGCCGCACCGCCCGATTCCGCCGCGTCGCCCGACCTCGCCGCGTCCCGCACCCCCGCCGCAGCATCCAGCCCCGCCGAGCCGCCCGCATCTTCCGTATCGCTCATCTCCGCCATGACCGCATCCTCGCTCCCCGCGCTCGCCGCCCCGCTTGCCGCCTCCATATATTCCAGCAACGATTACAGAGAGTAATCAGTTCCCTCGGATTGTAATCACCGCACCCAGCACCCAGCGCGGCGTACCGCTCGCCCGGGCAGCCTCCCGGCCACCACATGCAGCCTGCCCAACCGCCCCGGCCACCGCGCACCGCTCACCCGGCCTCGCCCCCAACCACCGCGCACCACTCACCCGACCCCACCTCCCCGCCACCACCGCGCACCACTCACACCCCCCACCCACCACCAGCCGCCAGGTACCGCTCACCGCACCCAACCCCCAGCCGCCAAGTCCCGCTCCCCCGCACCCCCTCCCCCGGCCGCCCCGTACCGCCGGTAGCCGCCACCCGTGCGCACCCGGCCGTCCTGCGTGCGGGTGGGCGCGCGGCGGGGCGGGCCCGGTGCGTTTCCCGGGCGACCTTGGACGTGCCAGGATCGGCAGTGCCATGACTTCGACGCCTGTCACCACCACTGCCACGACCGCCGCCACCGAGACCGCTTCCGCCGCCGACGCGGCCGCGGAAGCCGCCGACGGGACCGCGCTGCACGGCCCGGTCACCGACTGGTTCGACGAGCACGCCCGCGATCTGCCCTGGCGCCGCCCCGAGGCGGGCGCCTGGGGTGTGATGGTGAGCGAGTTCATGCTGCAGCAGACCCCGGTCAGCAGAGTGCTGCCGGTCTACGAGCAGTGGCTGGCCCGCTGGCCGCGCCCCGCCGACCTGGCCGCCGAGGCGCCGGGCGAGGCGGTACGCGCCTGGGGCCGGCTCGGCTATCCGCGCCGCGCCCTGCGGCTGCATGCCGCCGCCTCCGCGATACAGGAGCGGCACGGCGGCGACGTACCGCGTGAGCACGGCCAGTTGCTGGCGCTGCCCGGCGTCGGTGAGTACACCGCCGCCGCGGTCGCGTCCTTCGCGTACGGGCAGCGGCACGCGGTGCTGGACACCAATGTGCGCCGGGTGTTCGCCCGCGCGGTGGCCGGCCGCCAGTTCCCGCCGAACGCCACCACCGCCGCGGAGCGCAAACTCGCCCGCCAGCTGCTCCCCCAGGACGAAGAGCTGGCGGCTCGCTGGGCGGCGGCCACGATGGAGCTGGGTGCGCTGCTGTGCACGGCGCGTGCACCGGAGTGCGGGCGCTGCCCGATCGCCGCGCAGTGCGCCTGGCAGCGGGCCGGGTCTCCGGTGCACGACGGTCCGCCGCGTCGCACCCAGGCGTACGCCGGTACCGACCGGCAGGTGCGCGGCAAGCTGCTCGCCGTACTGCGCGAGGCGGTCTCGCCGGTGCCGCAGCAGGCGCTGGACGCGGTGTGGGACGAGCCGGTGCAACGGGCCCGGGCGCTGGACGGGCTGGTCTCGGACGGGTTGGTGGAGCCGCTCGGCGGTGGCCGCTATCGGTTGCCGCTCACGTAGCGCGGCGGTCACCCGTACGGGAGTACCTGTTAGAGAAGAAGAGGGCGCGGTCACTTCGGCGGCCGCGCCCTTCCGTGTCCGGTGGCCTCCCCTGGCCCTCGCCCGCCCTCCAGCCCCCTGACCCGCTGTCACCTTTCGCGTCGCATGACCGGAAAGTGCCCCTGATGCGACCGGAAGAAGACCTTCCGTCTTCCCGGCTGTCGCCGCGTCGCGGCCGGTAGGCCTTCTGGTGGGGGTGCTTCTCCCCCCGGAGTATGACGCTCACCGGGCCTTCGTCCGTCCGAGGTATGACCCCTGGCGGGCTGTTACACAACCGAGGGTTTTCCGTGCACTCCCTGTGGGGCCGACGCACATTACGCCGCAACACCCCCTCCGTAGCGTCTTACTCGTGCTGGAGATGACCGCCAGCACGGTCAACGTGGGGAATCGTAAGCGGATCGGAGGCGTCGGAATGGCGACCAGCGGCGGCAAGGTACTGGACTTCGAAGAGTACGTTCGTACGCGGCAGGAGGCCCTGCTGCGGAGTGCCCGGCGCCTGGTGCCCGACCCGGTCGACGCCCAGGACCTGCTGCAGACGGCACTGGTCCGCACGTACGGACGCTGGGACGGCATCGCGGACAAGTCGCTGGCCGACGCCTATCTCCGCCGCGTCATGATCAACACGCGGACGGAGTGGTGGCGGGCACGCAAGCTGGAAGAGGTGCCCACCGAGCAGCTGCCGGACGCGAGCGTGGACGACGGCACCGAGCAGCGCGCCGACCGCGCCCTGCTGATGGACATCCTCGGGGTGCTGGCTCCCAAGCAGCGCAGCGTCGTCGTGCTGCGGCACTGGGAGCAGATGAGCACGGAGGAGACCGCGGCGGCGCTCGGCATGTCCACGGGAACCGTCAAGAGCACGCTGCACCGGGCGCTGGCCCGGCTGCGTCAGGAGCTGCAGATGCGCGACATCGACGCGCGGATGCTGGAGCGCGGCGAGCGGGGGCGGGAGCGGTGCGCGGCCTGACCGGCGGCGCACGCCACGCGGCGGTACATCAAGCGGAACACCCGCCATTCCGGTACGCACGAGATGAAATGCGTCTTTATCGATGAAAACGGACACAACGCCAGGCGCCTTACGACTCACAGCTCGACGCGCGACAATCACATCAGGAACAGCAGCGGGATCGGCGGCTGTGCGAGCAGCACGGTGAGCAGGAGCGGATTGTCCAGGAACAGGTTGACCAGGATCGGGTTGACCAGAGGCGGCGCGGCCACGGCAGGAGTGGCCGCCGTCGGCCTTTTGCTGGCCGGATGCAATCCGGGGGGCGAGGGCGTGCGCAGCGAGGGATCCGCCGGCACCACCCCCGCGCCCAAGGGCGCGGTGCACACCACCCCCAGCCCCACCTCGACCGCCGGCTACCAGAAGGTCGACGCCGTCAAGCTGGTCAAGGACGCCCCGAAGATCGGCCCGGACGTGAAGAAGTCGCTGGCCGAGCCGTGCGCCGCGGACGAGTACCCGGTCGAGGTGACCTATGCGCCGTTGACCGGCCGTAAGACCCCCGATGTCATCGTCAACGTCATGACCTGCGCGGATTCCGTCGGCATCGGTGCGTATGTCTTCCGCAGGCGCGAGGGCGCCCCGGACGGGTATGACACCGTGTACAGCAATGAACAGCCGTCGGTCTACGCCGGGGTCAACAAGGGCCGGCTGGAGGTTTCCGAGCAGACCTACGCCGCGGGCGACAAGGTGTGCTGCCCCTCCGGTGAGGACGTGACGACCTACCAGTGGGCGGACGGCCGCTTCAGCCGGCGCGGCCGCCCGTATCACACCGACTACAGCACGACCACCGACGACGGCGCCACGCCGGACGACGGTAAGGGAACGGAGGGTTGAGACAACCGCATGGCCGAGACCCATGTGCTTTTCGTCGAGGACGACGACGTCATCCGCGAGGCCACCCAGCTCGCACTGGAACGGGACGGATTCGTGGTCACCGCGATGCCCGACGGGCTCGCGGGCCTGGAGGCGTTCCGTGCCAACCGCCCCGACATCGCGCTGCTCGATGTGATGGTGCCGGGACTCGACGGTGTGAGCCTGTGCCGGCGGATCCGCGATGAGTCGACGGTTCCCGTGATCATGCTGTCGGCGCGCGCCGACTCGATCGATGTGGTGCTCGGCCTGGAGGCCGGCGCGGACGACTACGTCACCAAGCCGTTCGACGGCGCGGTGCTCGTCGCCCGTATCCGCGCCGTGCTGCGCCGCTTCGGCCACGCCAGCGGCCCGGACCGGGGCAAGGGCGCGGCGGCGGAGCTGGACGACGCCACCGAGGCGGTGCTGCGCTTCGGCGATCTGGAGGTCGACACAGAGGGCATGGAGGTGCGCAAGGGCGGCGAGAACGTCGCACTGACGCCGACCGAGATGCGGCTGCTGCTGGAGTTCTCCAACGCACCGGGTACGGTCCTCTCGCGCGACCGGCTGCTGGAACGGGTCTGGGACTACGGCTGGGGTGGTGACACCCGGGTGGTGGACGTCCATGTCCAGCGGTTGCGCGGCAAGATCGGCCAGGACCGGATCGAGACGGTCCGCGGCTTCGGATACAAGCTGAGAGGCTGACACCTCCGGTGGTCAGGCTGGCCCTGCGGACGGGGCTGAGATGGAAGCTCAGCGCCGCGATCGCGCTCGTCGGAGCGCTGGTCGCGATCGCGCTGAGCCTTGTCGTGCACAACGCCGCCCGCCACTCCATGCTCGACAACAGCCGGGACGTGCAGATCGAGCGGCTCAACTTCACGCAGAAGATCTTCGTCTCCACCAACCGGCTGCAGTTCGGCGCGAAGATCGACGACCCTGAGCTGCCGGAAGCGCTGCGCGACGAGGTCGACAAGAACAAGCGCGCCACCTACCTCCAGGACACCGGGCAGACCGCGCCCGAGGTGTGGGCCGCCTCACCGCTCAGCAACGGCCGGGTGCTGTCCGTCCACGACCGTTTCCCCGACCGCTTCGCCGTTCTGGACGATCTCGACCAGGCGCTGGTCATCGGCTCGACCGCGGTGGTGGTGGGCGGCTGTGCACTGGGGGTGCTGGTCGGCGGGCGGCTCTCCAAGCGGCTGCGCAAGGCGGCCGCGGCCGCCGGCAAGCTCGCCGACGGCGACACCGCGGTCCGGATCCGCGACGAGGTCGGCAGCGGGCGGGTACGCGACGAGACCGACGATCTGGCCTACGCCGTGGACGCCATGTCGGACGCCCTGCAGGAGCGCATCGAGGCCGAGCGGCGGGTCACCGCCGATATCGCACACGAACTGCGCACCCCGGTCACCGGTCTGCTGACCGCCGCCGAACTGCTGCCGCCCGGCCGTCCCTCCGAACTCGTACGCGACCGTGCGCAGGCGCTGCGCACCCTCGTCGAGGACGTCCTGGAAGTGGCCCGGCTCGACGGCCATGCGGAGCGCGCCGAACTGCAGGACGTCGCGCTCGGCGAGTTCGTCGCCCGGCGGGTGCGCGCCCTCGATCCGGGCATCACCATCGATGTCGTGCGGGACGCCGAGGTCACCACCGACCCGCGCCGTCTGGAGCGGATCCTCGGCAATCTGATCGCCAACGCCGCCCGGCACGGCAAGCCGCCGATCGAGGTCACCGTCGAGGGGCGGGTCCTGCGGGTCCGCGACCACGGAACGGGCTTCCCCGAGGCGCTGCTGCGCGAGGGCCCCAGCCGCTTCCGCACCGGCAGCAGCGACCGGGCCGGGCGCGGCCACGGCCTGGGCCTGACCATCGCGGCCGGCCAGGCCCGCGTACTGGGCGCCCGTCTCACCTTCCGCAACGCCGATGAACTCACCGACGGCTCGACCGGCGCCGTCTCCGTCCTCTGGCTGCCGGAGAACGCCCCCACGAGTACGGGCAGCTTTCCGGTCATTCACCTTCCGGATCGGTGACAGTTCCGCTGCGCTTGGCTGTCGTCCCACGTGTGCGGGTTGACCGCCGTGCGGGGCCGCTGCGCTTGGCTGCACTCCCACGTGTACGGCTTGACCGCCGTGCGGGCGGTCCGCTGCCCCTTGGCCGCACTCCCCCGTGTCCGGCTTGACCGCCGTGCGGGCGGTCCGCTGCCCCTTGGCCGCACTCCCCCGTGTCCGGCTTGACCGCCGTGCGGGTGTCTCGCTGCCTGACGGCTGGTGAGTCCGCTGCGCGGGGCCGTCGGGGTGCGGTGACGGGCCTGCGCGGGTGGGTGTCCGGACTGCTGCGCTTTACGTCCGGACACCCACCCGCTCCGGCCCGTCACCTCCCGTTGGGGGTGGGGGAAGGACGGTGGGGGTGTGCGTCTCTGGTCGAGCGCCCCGTTGGTCGGCATGGGAACGCCTCCGCCCGTCGACCTTGTCCCCAACCGTGATGGGTGGGGAGACAAGGCCGGCGGGCGGAGGCCGTGGGGCTGTCGGCGAGAAACCGCCACGGCGGGGTCGGCCGACTGCGTAGGAGGAGGATCAGACGGTCTCGGCCACCCGGTCCACCGGGGCGGTGCCGTTCTCCGGGCTTTCGGCGGGCTTGGCCGGGCCGCCGCGCAGTGGCACCTCCTTGAGGAACCAGGCCGCGGCGAAGCCGACGATGCTGATCGCCGCGCCCCACAGGAAGACGTGGTGGGTGCCGGTGGCGACCGCGTGCGCGTAGGCGTCCTTGATCATCGGCGGGAGCTTGGCCAGCCCCTTCGGGTCCATCTGGGCCCCGCCGCTGGTCATCTTCCCGCCGGCCTTGCCGATCCGTTCGAGCATCGTGGACTGCACCTGGTGGGTGAAGATCGCGCCGAAGATCGCGACGCCGAAGGAGCCGCCGATCGTACGGAAGAGGGTGGCCGAGGACGAGCCGACGCCCATGTCCTTCATCTCGACGCTGTTCTGCGCGATCAGCATCGTGGTCTGCATCAGGAAGCCCATGCCGGCGCCGAGCACCGCCATGAAGACGCCCGAGGTGAAGCGTGTGGTGTCGGTGTCCATCAGGGACAGCAGGCCCAGGCCGACGGTGATCAGTGCGCCGCCGACCACCACGAAGACCTTGTACTTGCCGGTCTGGGTGGTGACCCGGCCGGCGAACAGCGACACGGCCATCATGGCGAGCAGCATCGGCAGCAGCAGCAGGCCGGAGTTGGTGGCCGAGGCGCCCTGCACGGTCTGCTGGAAGAGCGGCAGGAAGGTCATCGACCCGAACATCACGAAGCCGACGAGGAAGCCGATCAGGGTGACGAGGGAGAAGTTGCCGTTGCGGAAGATGTGCAGGGGCAGCACCGGCTCGCTGACCTTGCGCTCCACCAGCAGGAAGAGGGCGAGCGCGACCACACCGAGGATGCCGAGGCCGACGATCTGGCCGGACAGCCAGTCGTACTCGGTGCCGCCCCAGGTGGTGATCAGCACCAGCGAGGTGATGCCGACGGTGAGCAGCGCGGCACCGACGTAGTCGATCCGGGTCTGCGACCGCTTCTTCGGCAGATGCAGCACCGCGGTCACCATGACCAGCGCTATCGCGCCGAGCGGCAGGTTGATGTAGAAGCTCCAGCGCCAGCCGAGGTGATCGGTGATGCTGCCGCCGACCAGCGGTCCGCCGATCATGGCGACGGCCATGACACCGGCCATCATGCCCTGGTACTTGCCGCGCTCCCGCGGCGGAATCAGATCGCCGATGATCGCCATGACGCCGACCATCAGACCGCCCGCGCCCAGGCCCTGGACGGCGCGGAAGCCGATCAGCTGCCCCATGTCCTGTGCCATGCCGGACAGTGCGGAGCCGATCAGGAAGAGCACGATGGACGACAGGAAGACGCCCTTGCGCCCGTACATGTCGCCGAGCTTGCCCCAGATCGGCGTGGAGGCGGCGGTGGCGAGGGTGTACGCGGTGACGACCCAGGACAGGTGGTCCATCCCGCCCAGGTCACCGACGATCGTCGGCATCGCGGTGCCGACGATCATGTTGTCCAGCATCGCGAGCAGCATCGCGATCATCAGCGCGAAGAGCACCACCCGTACGCCGGGCGGCTGCTTGGCCGGCCCCGGATCCTGCACTGCTTCCGGTTTCGCCTTCACTGCCGTTTTCCGTCCGTCCCCCGTCGGGGTCGCATGCTGCGACTTCCCCATCACTCACTCCTACTTACTTGCCGCCCGGCTAGTTCAGTACAGTGATGAAGATAAGCGGCAACTAGCCGGGCGTCAAGTAAGTTTCTCTGGTGCCCGGCTGGGCAGCCCTCTGACCAGTACCGACAACGCAGGAGAACACCATGAGCACACAGGCGCGCAGGGGAAACACCCGCCAGCGCATCCAGGACGTCGCTCTGGAGCTGTTCTCCGAACACGGCTACGACAAGACGTCACTGCGCGAGATCGCCGAAAAGCTGGAGGTCACGAAGGCGGCGCTCTACTACCACTTCAAGACCAAGGAAGACATCGTCATCAGCCTGTTCCAGGACCTGGGCAGGCCCATCGACGAGCTGATCGCCTGGGCCGAGGAGCAGCCGCGCACACTGGAGACCAAGCAGGAGCTGATCCGCCGCTACAGCGAGTCGCTGCGCTCGGGCGAGCCGCTCTTCCGCTTCATGCAGGAGAACCAGGCGGCGGTGCGCGATCTGAGCATCGGCGAGACCTTCAAATCGCGCATGCTGACGCTCTTCGGCCTGCTCAAGGAGCCCGAATCGGAGCTGACGGATCAGGTGCGCTGCATCACGGCACTGTCCTCCATGCATGCGGGCATGTTCGCGATGCAGCACGTGGAGGGCGACCCCGAGGAGAAGCGCAAGGCCATCCTCGAGGTCGCCACAGAACTGGTCACGGCGGCAAACCCGCCGCACCGCCGGCCAGCCCGGCCGGACTCAGCTCAGACGGCGTCGCCGTGAGCCCGCAGGAATCCGGTCGGCTCGATGCCCGACCCGTAGTTGGGGCCGGTGCGGACCTCGAAGTGCAGGTGGGGACCGGTGGAGTTACCTGTGCTGCCGGACAGGCCGATCTGCTGGCCGGTGCCGATCTGCTGGCCGACCTGGACCTGTATCTGTGACAGGTGCGCGTACTGGGTGTACGTGCCGTTGTCGTGCTGGATCACAATGGCGTTGCCGTACGCCGGGCCGTCGCCGCCACCGTTGGGGCCGGCCTTGACGACGGTGCCGTGGTGGACGGCCTTGACCGCGGTGCCGGTCGGCACGACGAAGTCCTGACCACTGTGCTTGTGCGACCAGTGGCTGCCGGCGATGCCGAAGGGCTCGCCCAGGGAGTACTTGTTCACGGGCTTGACCCAGGCGTCGGCCTTCTTGGCCGCGTCCTGCTTGGCCTTGGCGGCGGCGGCCTTCGTGTCGGCCACGGACTTCACCTGCGCGTCGGCCTGCGCGGTCACGGCCGAACCGACACCCGAGGTGAGGTTCTGCAGGCCCGCGTCAGCGGCGGTGGCAATACCGGCGCCCAGTGCGGCGGTAACGCCGACACCGGCGGCGACAACGGCGACGCGATTGCGCAGAGCGGACTTCTTCGAATTGCGGAGAGCGGCGAACTTCGACATGCGGGTTTCCTCCAGTGAATTGATTGGTTACCCGGCTGCGGACCGGGATCGCCATTCCTTGGTAACCCGCCTTCGCCGCCCCGCCAAGGGGCCTTTCTACTAACCCGGCCCGTACCGGAAGCCGAGTGAACGAGGTCCTTGCGCGCCCCTCGGAGTTCTACGCGAAACCCCCAAATACGGACATCTTGCACGCCCCCGCGAGCCCGCCACACCCCCTTGAACAGGCCCTTCTCCCATATGGCACACGGGTGCCACATCCCCCCGCGCCGCCACCGCCCACACCCCCCGCCGCAGAACCCGAAAACCCCGGAAGCTCCGCGCCCCGCTTCCCCTAAATTCTTTAGTAGGCCCTGAATCGGCTGTGCGCCATGTCACCGATAATCAAGATCCAACCCCTTTTCGCGGGTCGTTTGCACACCCGATTCGGGGCCGGGGGCCTTTGCGGCCCGGGTTGCTCGGACCTTTGTGACGCGGGTTACCCAGCCTTTGTGACCCGGATTACCCGCCCTTTGTGACGTGAGTTACCCGGCCTTTGTGACCTGAGTTACCCGGGCTCGCCAAATGTCCATATTGGGCGGGAATGGGGGCGCGTTTTCCGTGACCGCCGCCACACCCTTCCGTGCCTGCCACCCCCGCGTGAACCTGGCCGATCCCCACCCCGCCGCCCCGACGGCCGCCCTAGCCTGGCCCGACGGCAGCACCGGCCACGGGGGAGGGCGGACCGCACGATGGACCCGTCAGCACTGGGCATCCGACTCGCCTCCGGCGTGGTCGCCCCGCTCGTCAGGAAGCTCTTCGTCAAGGAGGGGCCCGGAGCCGGACTGGTGGACGGGCCGGTACGGATATCCGGGCTGGTCACGTTCAAGGGCGAGAAGCGGACCCTCACCGACAAGGACCTGCACCAGCTCGCGAAGGAGCTGGTGCACCAGGCCGTACGGTCCGCGGGCCCCGGCGAGCGCCCGCTGCCCGCGGACGAGGAGCCGGCACCAGGGACAGCCTGATCGCCGCCATGGACACCTTCCTCACACGGCATCCCTCCCCGCACCAAACTCACCCTCTCCCCCGTCCCCGCCCCCGCACATAAGCTGGCCCGAAAACACACCCCAACACCGTTGTCCCGCACCGCCGTTACGGGGAGCCCATGGATCCCACGAACATCGTCGCCCGCCTCACCCCGCATGTCGTCGCTCCGCTGATCCGCAGGCTCTTCGTCGCCGACGAGCCCGGCGCCGGGCCGGCCGACCGGCCCGTCCGGATCTCCCGGCTGCTCTCGTTCACCGGCGAGAAACCGGTCCTGTCCGACGGGCAGCTGCACGGCCTTGCCGCGGCGCTCGTCGAGCGGGCGGCGGGGGCCACGAAGGGCGTCGGGGAGCCGGCCGTCGCCGCCGCGCTGGCCCGCACCCTCCGCGCCCTCGCCGACCTCGACATGGACGATGTGGACGCCGCCCGCCTCCTGCCGGCCGAGTTCGCCCGTCGCCTCTGCGCGGCCGTGCCCGGTGTCACCCGGCACCTGACCAGTGACGAGGCCCGGCTGCACGGGCTGCTGCTGGACGTCGCCGCGCGGCACATCCTGTACCTCTTCACCCAGCGGTCGGCCTGTGTCGCCGCAACGCTCGTCGAGGAGACCCGTTTCCTCGCCGAGCTGATCCACGGACCGGGCGCTGCCGGCCCCCTGCCGTCGTCCGGCACGGCCGAGGAACCCGCCGCCCAGGAGCCCGCCGCCGGCGACGCCGGCTCCCCGGACACCGCTTTCGAGGCGCGCTACGCCCACAGCACCGCCACCCTCCACAACCACCTCACGATCTTCGGCATCGATCTCGCACACTCCCCCGACAGCTGGCCGCTCGACGCCGCCTATCTGGGGCTGGAGTGCGAGCCCGGCCCGCAGGACGCCGACGCCGCTGACCAGGACGACCCCCCGCTCCCCGCCGAACAGGCGCTGTCCGGCCGCGGGCAGGTCCTGGTCCGCGGGGTGGCCGGGGCGGGCAAGACGACCCTGCTGCAGTGGCTGGCGGTCGCCACCTCCCGCGATGAGCTGCCCGAGGCGCTGGCGGGGCTGCGCGGCCGGGTGCCGTTCCTGCTGCCCGTACGCCGCTTCGCCCGCGAAGGGCTGCCCGCTCCCGGCACCTTTCTGAGCGCTGTCGGCTACGGGGACGCCGCGGCGGCGCCGGACGGCTGGACGGAGCGGGTGCTCGAAGCGGGCCGTGCGCTGCTGCTGATCGACGGGATCGACGAGGCCCCCGAGAGCGACCGCGAGCAGGTGCGCCGCAAGCTCCGCGAGTGGACCCTGCGCTATCCCGACAACGTCTGGATCGTCACCTCCCGGCCGTCCGCGGTCCCCGGCAACTGGCTCGCCGACGAGGGGTTCAGCGAGCTGTCGCTGGCCCCGATGAACCGCGAGGACGTCGCCGCGTTCATCCAGCGCTGGCACCGCGCCGCGGCCCAGCAGAGCCCGGCCGACCTCGACCGGCTCGGCCACTACGAGCGGACCCTCCTCAATGCCGTACGGATCACCCGCGATCTGGGACGGCTGGCGACCAATCCGCTGATGTGCGGGCTGCTGTGCGCGCTGCACCGCGACCGCCGGGGCTATCTGCCCAACGGCCGCAAGGAGCTCTACGACGCGGCGCTGTCGATGCTGCTGGAGCGCCGGGACCGGGAGCGGGCCATGGCGGCCACCGACGGGGTCGAGCTGACCCGGCAGCCCAAGATCCAGCTGCTGCAGAAGCTCGCCCAGTGGATGCTGGTCAACGGGCGCTCGGAAATGGACCGGGCGACCGCGGTCGACACCCTCGCCCGGCATCTGCCCGCGATCCCGGACGCGGCCCGCCAGGGCGGTCCGGAGGACGTCTACCGGCATCTGCTCAACCGCACGGGACTGCTGCGCGAGCCCACCCCCGGCACCCTCGACTTCGTGCACCGCACCTTCCAGGACTATCTGGCCGCCCGTGCGACGGTGCAGCGGCACGATTTCCGGCTGCTGCTCGACCATGCCCACCACGACGACTGGGAGGACGTCATCCGGATGGCCGTGGCCCTGGCCCGGCCCGATGAGTGCGCGGCCCTCCTGGACGGGCTGCTCGCCCCGCACCCCGGCGTACGCGCCGCCGAGGCCCGGCACCGCAAGCTGCTCGCGGCGGCCTGTCTGGAGCACGCCACCGAGCTGGATCCGGCGGTCCGGGCGCGGGTGCAGCGCTTCACCCGCGACATGGTGCGGCCCAGCACCCCGTCCGCGGCTCGCGCCCTGGGCTGGATAGGGCCGATCGTGCTGGAGATGCTGCCCGACCCCGCCCATGTCTCCGACCGCGAGGCCCATCTCCTCGCGATCACCGCCACCTCGATCGCCGACGACATGGCGATCGACTATCTGACGGGCCTGCGCGACCGGGCGCATCACGAGGTGCGGGCGCAGCTCGCCGGGGCCTGGCGGCACCATGACACCGCCCGCTACGCCCGCGAGATCATCGCCCACCTCGAACCGGCCGAGCTGTACTTTCCGGTCTCCGACCTGGAGGAGCTGCATGCGCTGCGCCGGCTGGGCGGGCGCCCGCATCTGCGGATCGCCGGGCCTTTCACCCCGGACCAGCTCATCGAGGGCATTGCGCCGGCCGAGGGCCTGAGCCGGTTGTGGCTCGCCTACGACCTGGGCGTTTCGATGGAGTGGCTGTCCGCCTTTCCGAATCTGGACACGCTGCGCATCGGCCGTCGTATTCCGCCGGTGCGTGGTGTTCCCGAAGGAATCAGCGTCGTTCAGATGTAGCGGGAGGCCTTCGGCGGCGTTGTCCAGAAACGGCCGAAAATGACCTGGCAATTACGCAGCTGTATTTCTTCGCCACATACAGAACTGCCCCGGAACCGTGAGAAACGATTCCGGGGCAGTGCCGTTTGCGCTGATACGCGGTGCCGCTCAGGCGTCCTTGCTCAGGTTCGGACCCGAACCGCCGGCCGCGGACTCGATCGGCGGGGCGTCCGGCAGCGCCGACTTCTCCTCGCCGCGGAAGGTGAACTTTGCGGTGTCACCCTCGCCCTCGACATCGACGACCACGATGTGGCCCGGACGCAGCTCGCTGAAGAGGATCTTCTCCGAGAGGGCGTCCTCGATCTCGCGCTGGATCGTGCGGCGCAGCGGACGGGCGCCGAGCACCGGGTCGTACCCGCGCTTGGCCAGCAGCGACTTGGCCTCGCTGCTGAGCTCGATGCCCATGTCGCGGTCCTTGAGCCGCTCGTCCACCTTGGCGATCATGAGGTCGACGATCTGGATGATGTCGTCCTCGGTCAGCTGGTGGAAGACGACGGTGTCGTCGACACGGTTGAGGAACTCGGGGCGGAAGTGCTGCTTGAGCTCTTCGTTGACCTTGTTCTTCATCCGCTCGTAGCTGGACTTGCTGTCGCCCTGGGCCGCGAAGCCCAGGTTGAAGCCCTTGGAGATGTCCCGCGTGCCGAGGTTGGTCGTCATGATGATGACCGTGTTCTTGAAGTCCACGACCCGGCCCTGGGAGTCGGTCAGCCGACCGTCCTCCAGGATCTGCAGCAGCGAGTTGAAGATGTCCGGGTGAGCCTTCTCGACCTCGTCGAAGAGCACGACGGAGAACGGCTTGCGGCGCACCTTCTCGGTGAGCTGGCCGCCCTCTTCGTAGCCGACGTAGCCGGGAGGCGAACCGAACAGCCGCGAGACGGTGTGCTTCTCGCTGAACTCCGACATGTCGAGGGAGATCAGCGCGTCCTCGTCGCCGAACAGGAACTCCGCCAGCGTCTTGGACAGCTCCGTCTTACCGACACCGGACGGGCCGGCGAAGATGAACGAGCCTCCGGGACGCTTGGGGTCCTTCAGGCCGGCCCGCGTACGGCGGATGGCCTGGGAGAGCGCCTTGATGGCGTCCTTCTGGCCGATGACGCGCTTGTGCAGCTCGTCTTCCATCCGCAGCAGCCGCGAGGACTCCTCCTCGGTGAGCTTGAAGACCGGGATGCCGGTGGCTGTCGCCAGCACCTCGGCGATCAGCTCCTCGTCCACCTCGGCGACGACGTCCATGTCGCCGGCCTTCCACTCCTTCTCCCGCTTCGCCTTCGCGGCCAGGAGCTGCTTCTCCTTGTCGCGCAGGCCCGCGGCCATCTCGAAGTCCTGCGAGTCGATCGCGGACTCCTTCTCCCGGCGCACATCGGCGATCTTCTCGTCGAATTCGCGCAGGTCCGGCGGCGCGGTCATCCGGCGGATCCGCATCCGGGAGCCGGCCTCGTCGATCAGGTCGATCGCCTTGTCCGGCAGGAAACGGTCGGAGATGTACCGGTCGGCGAGGGTGGCCGCAGCGACCAGCGCGGAGTCCGTGATGGAGACGCGGTGGTGCGCTTCGTAGCGGTCCCGCAGACCCTTGAGGATCTCGATGGTGTGCGGGAGCGACGGCTCCGCGACCTGGATCGGCTGGAAGCGGCGCTCCAGGGCCGCGTCCTTCTCCAGGTGCTTGCGGTACTCGTCGAGCGTGGTGGCACCGATGGTCTGCAGCTCGCCTCGCGCCAGCATGGGCTTGAGGATGCTCGCGGCGTCGATCGCGCCCTCGGCGGCGCCCGCACCCACCAGGGTGTGGAGCTCGTCGATGAACAGGATGATGTCGCCGCGGGTGCGGATCTCCTTGAGCACCTTCTTCAGGCGCTCTTCGAAGTCACCCCTGTAGCGGGAGCCGGCGACCAGGGCACCGAGGTCGAGGGTGTAGAGGTGCTTGTCCTTGAGGGTCTCGGGCACCTCGCCCTTGACGATGGCCTGCGCCAGGCCCTCGACGACCGCCGTCTTGCCGACGCCGGGCTCGCCGATGAGGACCGGGTTGTTCTTGGTACGGCGGGACAGGACCTGCATGACCCGCTCGATTTCCTTCTCGCGCCCGATGACCGGGTCGAGCTTGGTCTCGCGAGCGGCCTGCGTCAGGTTGCGGCCGAACTGGTCCAGGACGAGGGAGGTCGAGGGCGTGCCCTCGGCGGGGCCGCCGGCCGTGGCGGCTTCCTTGCCCTGGTAGCCGGAGAGCAGCTGGATGACCTGCTGCCGCACCCGGTTGAGATCGGCGCCCAGCTTCACCAGGACCTGGGCGGCGACGCCCTCGCCCTCGCGGATCAGGCCGAGCAGGATGTGCTCCGTACCGATGTAGTTGTGGCCGAGCTGGAGGGCCTCGCGGAGCGAAAGCTCCAGGACCTTCTTGGCACGAGGGGTGAAGGGAATGTGCCCGGACGGGGCCTGCTGGCCCTGGCCGATGATCTCCTCCACCTGCTGGCGGACCGCCTCGAGCGAAATCCCGAGGCTCTCCAGGGCCTTAGCGGCGACACCCTCACCCTCATGGATCAGGCCCAGGAGGATGTGCTCGGTGCCGATGTAGTTGTGGTTGAGCATCCGGGCTTCTTCCTGAGCCAGGACGACAACCCGCCGCGCACGGTCGGTGAACCTCTCGAACATCGTTAATCGCTCCTCAGAGCGGTCAGGCAGTTAGGGGTCGGTCCCCTCCCTGTCCTTCCGCATGCTAGTCCCGCGGGGCGGGACAGCTCATTCCAACTGCCGACACCCGTCCGGATCACCCCCGCTCCGGCGGGGAAATTTACTGCCGAACAGCTGACATCTGCTCCAACTCGATGGTGCGAGACGATGTTCCCGCAGGCCAGGCATATACGCCCTCTGCTACTACGCCCGTGGCGAACGCGCGCCGTACCGACACGCCGTCCGCCGCCGGCCCTCAGCCGGGCAGAAGCGCCTCGGGCGCCGGTCACACCGTCTCTTCCCACTGAGACTGTCTTACCCGCTGGCACTGACACTCCATGCGGCGCAGGGCCCTTCCATCCGCTACGGGCGAACATCCGCACGCCACGGAATACGCCCCCGCGCCCTTTTGTGTGGGTACGGTGCGTATCCATGTCTCCACCCAGCGTAACTTCCCGGCATTTCGGCAGTTGCACCGGGCATGCCCCGCGTGCTTCCGCGCCCCCGCAGCCCCCTCGCCACGGTTCGCCGCTGGTACGAGGACGAGCTGGGCTGGCCGACCACCGGAACGGGGCCGGTGGAGCTGCTGACCGGGCTGCGTTTCGATGTCCTGGAGATGCCGGCCGATGCGGGAAGCGCCGTATTGCGGCGACTGCCGCGCACCGGCCCCGTGGCACTCCTTCGGGCCGGATGCGACGGGAAACACCCGGGTGATCGGCCGAAATTGCTCATGCTCATCGCGGCGGGCGGCGCGGAAGAACTTCCGGGAATCCTGGAATGGCTGGAGTGGGGCGCACTCGCAGCGGATCTCACGACGCGTGGGACCGGAGACCGGATGCCGGCGCCGGCGTTCCCCGGCGGCACAGCACTGTCATACGGATTCGGCTCGCGGGAGGCCGCGGGATGGGTGCGGCCTCCCCGGCCCGGGTACGAGGCGGAGAATTCCCTGCCCACCACGGGGTTCGGGACAGGAATCGGGGACGTTGGGGGCGCCCCCGACCTCGTACGGCTCGTGAGCGCAGCAGCGACCGAGTGCCACCGTGCCCGGTTGTGGCGTGCTCGTAATGCCCAATCGGACCGCGCGTACGGCGATCAGCCGTTGGCCTTCTCGAATGCCTCACGAATGTCGGCGGGGACGCGGCCACGGTCATTGACGTTGTAGCCGTTCTCCTTCGCCCAGGCGCGGATCTTCGCAGTGTCCTGGCTGCTGCCGGAAGCCGCGGCACGCGACTTGCCACGGCCCGAAGAAGCGCGGCCACCGGTACGGCGACCGGCCTTCACGAAGTCGGCAAGCGAGTCACGCAGCTTCGCCGCGTTGCCGTCGGAGAGGTCGATCTCGTAGGACTTGCCGTCGAGAGCGAACGTCACCGTCTCGTCCGCCTCGCCACCGTTGAGGTCATCGACAAGAAGAACCTGAACCTTCTGTGCCACCGGTTTCCCTTTCATCGAATGCGGATTACGACGGAAAGCAAACCGCTTTTCCGGGAAAAACACAAACCCTTGGGTAGGGTTCACTTGCCCGCAGACCGGGGAACGCATGCTTCCGTAGCCATGAGATAGGGGAGCGATTCGGACATAGAACACTCATCACAGGTGCAGAAGCATCCGGCTGTTACCCAGGGTGTTGGGCTTCACTCGTTCGAGGCCCAGGAACTCCGCAACGCCCTCGTCATAGGAACGCAGCAGCTCACTGTAGACATCACCGTCTACCGGGGCTTCGCCGATCTCTACGAAGCCGTGCTTGGTGAAGAAGTCGACTTCGAAGGTGAGACAGAAAATGCGCCGCACTCCGAGCCAGCTCGCAGTGCGCAGCAGCTTGTCCAGGACTTGGTGGCCGACACCTGATCCCTTCAGTCGCGGATCCACGGCCAGGGTGCGGACCTCCGCGAGGTCTTCCCACATGACGTGGAGTGCTCCGCAGCCGACGACCTCGGCGTCTTCGTCGCGCTCCGCCACCCAGAACTCCTGGATGTCCTCGTAAAGCGTGACGGTGGCTTTGTCGAGCAGGATCCCGTCACGTGAGTAGGCGTCGATGAGGTGGCGTACGGCCGGCACATCACCGGTCCTGGCGCGCCGGACGGTGAGGCCTTTTGAATGCGGGGGCATGCCGGGACGCTATCGCCCGTTGCCGGTGGCACTCGCCCCGGGTTCATCCCCTTCGGCCGATCCGGCTTCCCCGGCGCCTTCCGGTGCCGCTTCTGCTTCGCCTTCTTCCGCGGGCGCGGCCTCTTCGGGCTGTTGTGCCGGTTGTTCTGCGGCTTCCGCCGGTTCGTCGACCTGCACCATCCGTACGGCATCACGCAGGGCATGTCGCTGTTCCGGCGACATCATGCCGAAGAAGGCCACAAGAGCGGCCGCGGGGTTGTCACTGGCGGACCAGGCTTCGTTCATCAGTGCGGCGGCGTAGGCGGCGCGAGTGGAGACCGCCTCATATCGATAGGCGCGGCCTTCTGCTTCGCGGCGCACCCAGCCCTTCTGATGGAGGTTGTCCAATACGGTCATGACCGTGGTGTAGGCGATCGACCGTTCCTTCTGCAGATCTTCCAGGACTTCTCGAACGGTGACCGGGCGGTTCCACTCCCAGACCCGCGTCATGACCGCGTCTTCCAGATCACCCAAGCGTCTCGGCACACAAGAACAATAGTGGGAGATGTCGCGAATGCCCGTTGATCTCGTTGCGTTTGGGCCGGAAAAACGATGTACGACCCGGGACGATCAATCCCGGGCCGTACCGTGCGCGCGGGCCGCCGAAAGGGCGGCGGGCGGATCAGGCGTGGTGCGCCGTGGGCTCCTGGCCGGCGGATTCGGCGCGGGACAGCGCGGCGTCCACGGCGGCGTCCTCCTTGGCCTTGTTCGCCCCGCCCTGGCTCTTGATGATCGTCACGATCAGAGCGGTGAAGGCGCCGGCCATCACTACGGGCGGGAGCAGCGCTGCGACGTAATCCATGGCGTACGGCCTCCTTTGGGGCGTGAGATTCCAGAGTACGCAGCGCTCAGGCGGTGCGGCTCTCGGGGGGCGGGGCGGGCCTGCGGCGGGGCGGGAAGACCTCGCCCGGTGTGGGGATGGGCCGGTCCGGCCGCGGAGTCTTCGGCTGTGGCGCCGGCGCGGGCTCCGGTTTGCGCTCCGGTTTCTTCGGCTCCCGCTCGGGCTCCGGCTCCCGCCCGCTGCGGGCGGCTGAGCGGCCGCCTGGCAGTGCGCGGAGCCGGGTCCGTACGGATTGTTCGGCCAGCTGCTCGCAGTGGCGCAGCAGGGCGCTGCGGCGTTCGCGCTCGGCCGGGCCGACGGGCCGCACGGCCAGTGAGCGCAGGGCGGCGAGGTCGTCGGGCCCCGGGACATGGCCGGCTGCCAGCGCCTCGGTCAGCTGTGCGAGGTAGCCGGCGGCCGAGCCGGGCAGGGCTTCGCGGTATCGGGTGAGGTCGGCGAGCAGGAAGGCGCACAGTCGGCCGCCTTCGCGGACCGCCTCGTCGACCGCCTCGGCCAGCCGGAGATATTCCTGGATGTCCTGTGACCACTCGGGGCCGAGAGCGCCGAGCGGGGCGGGGTGGGACGTCGTCTGCAGGGCATGGGCGAGGGCGCGACGGAGCACACGCAACTCATCGGCGCTGAACGCCATGCCGCCGCGGGTTCCGTTTGGCGTTGGCATGTGGCGACTTTACGACCGTTTCCGACAAAAGCCGCTTAATTCGTGAACGATGGCGCGGCAGCGAGCCGCGCCACCGGGTGTCCGGTGCCGGAAACGGCTCTGCCGGGCGAGGTGCCGCTACGGCCCGCGCCGCTGCCGTGCGGGCCGGCGAGGGCCGCTACGACCTGGCGATGTTCCGCTCGTAGACCAGCCGCAGCCCGATGAGGGTGAGCCACGGCTCGTGCGCGTCGATCACCGATGACTCGCCGAGCACCATCGGTGCCAGCCCGCCGGTGGCGATCACGGTCACCTCGTCCGGGTCGTCGGCGGCCAGCTCGCGTGCCATCCGCTGCACCACGCCGTCGACCTGGCCGGTGAAGCCGTAGAGGATGCCGGACTGCATGGCCTCCACGGTGTTCTTGCCGATGACGCTGCGCGGCCGGGCCAGTTCGATCTTGCGGAGCTGGGCGCCCTTGACGCCCAGCGCCTCCACGGAGATCTCGATGCCCGGAGCGATCACGCCGCCGACGTACTCGCCGCGCGCACTGACCGCGTCGAAGGTGGTGGCCGTGCCGAAGTCGACGACCACCGCGGGGCCGCCGTAGAGCTCGACGGCCGCCAGGGCGTTGATGATCCGGTCGGCGCCGACCTCCTTGGGGTTGTCCATGAGGATCGGCACGCCCGTCTTGACGCCCGGCTCCACCAGGACGGCAGGGACGTCGCCGTAGTAGCGGCGGGTGACCTCGCGCAGCTCGTGCAGGACGGAGGGCACCGTGGAGCAGATGGAGATGCCCTCGATGCCGTCGCCCAGGTCGTCGCCGAGCAGCGGGTGCATGCCCATCAGGCCCTGGAGGAGGACGGCGAGCTCGTCGGCGGTGCGCCGGGCGTCGGTGGAGATCCGCCAGTGTTCGACGATCTCCTCGCCGTCGAAGAGGCCGAGCACGGTGTGGGTGTTTCCCACGTCAATGGTCAGCAGCATGGCGGTCAGCTGTCCTCGCGCAGGTCGAGGCCGATGTCGAGGATCGGGGAGGAGTGCGTGAGCGCTCCCACCGCGAGGTAGTCGACGCCGGTCTCGGCGTAGGTGCGGGCGTTGTCGAGCGTCAGCCGGCCCGACGACTCCAGCATGGCGCGCCCGGCGACCAGCTCCACGGCCTCGCGGGTCTGCTCCGGGGTGAAGTTGTCCAGCAGGATCAGATCGGCGCCCTCGGCGAGGATCGGCGGGATCTGGTCGATCCGGTCGACCTCCACCTCGATCGGCACACCGGGGAACTCGGCCCGTACGGCCGTGAACGCCGCGGCGATGCCGCCCGCCGCGACCACGTGGTTGTCCTTGATCAGCGCCGCGTCCGACAGCGACATCCGGTGGTTGACGCCGCCGCCGCAGCGCACCGCGAACTTCTCCAGGGCGCGCAGCCCCGGCGTCGTCTTGCGGGTGTCACGGACCTCGGCCTTCGTCCCGTCGAGCACATCGGACCAGGCCCGGGTCGTGGTCGCGATGCCCGACAGGCGGCACATGATGTTCAGCGCGCTGCGTTCGGCGGTGAGCAGATCGCGGGTGCGGGTGGTGACGCTCAGCAGCGGGGTGCCGGCCGCGACCCGGTCGCCGTCCTCGACATGCCGCTCGACCGCGAACTCGTCGGTGCACACGATGGACAGCACCGCCTCGGCGATCCGCAGCCCGGCGACCGTTCCGGCCTCACGGGCCGTGAAGTCGCCGGTGGCGACCGCGTCCTCGGGAACGGTGGCCACGGTCGTGATGTCCACGCCCTGGTCGAGGTCCTCCTCGATGGCGAGGTGCGCGATGTCCTCGACCTGTACGGGGTCGAGCCCGGCGGCCACCAGGAGCGCGGCCAGGTCGGGGTCGAGGCCGCAGGTCAGCGGGTCGAGCTCGTACGCGCCCTCCTCGCCGCCGCTGCAGCCGCAGCCGTCGCCGCAGCCTTCGGCGGAGGCGCCGCCGGTGGGCCCGCCGATCTGGAGGAGGGGGAGGTCGTCGCGGGTGCTGCTCACGGGCTGGGCTCCGTATTCGGGAAGGGGTGGGGCGGGGGGTTGCGGGGGTCCGTCTTGGCGGGCGGGGGGATCGACGGTCCGGTGGTCGTCGGTGGACCGGCGGTCATCGGGGGACAGGCAGTCATCGGCGGATCGGTGGTCAGGGGGCCGTGGTCGGCGGGAAGTCGTGGGTCGCCGTCGTCCGGAGGGTCAGCGCGCGGTCCGCATCCAGGGTGATGCGGAAGTGCCGGCGCCAGGAAGCATCGTCCCGGTCCGGGTGGTCCTCGCGCCAATGGCAGCCGCGGGTCTCCGCACGGCGCTGTGCCGCGGCGACCAGCACCCGGGCGACGCACAGGAGGTTGGTGGCCTCCCAGGCTTCCACGCCGGGCTCGGGGGACTTGCGTTCAGCACGTTCGGCGGGGGTTTCGCTGCTCCCGGTGCTCCCTGCGACGACCCCGGCCGCCTCTCGGTGGAGGCGGTCCAGTTCGGCGGCGGCACGGGCGAGGCTCTCGGCGCTGCGCAGCACGCCGGCTCCGGCGGTCATGATCCGCTGCACGGCGGTACGGGTCTCGGGGGCGAGAAGCGGAAGGGTGGTGCGGGGGGCGGACGGAGCGGATGGGGCCGACGCCGGGGCGGGGCTTGCGGAGCCGTCCGCGGCATTGCCGTCCTGGTTCACGGGCGCGGCGGTCGCCGGGCCGTCCGGGGCGCCGCTCGCGGCGACGTCCCGAGCAATGTCCGAGGTGATGCCCGAAGCGATGTCCGAAGCGATCCGCTCCGCGAAGACCAGGCCCTCCAGGAGGGAGTTGGAGGCGAGCCGGTTGGCGCCGTGGACGCCGGTGCAGGCGACCTCGCCGCATGCGTAGAGGCCCGGGACCGTGGTGCGCCCGCGCAGATCGGTGCGTACGCCGCCGGAGGCGTAGTGCGCGGCCGGGGCGACCGGTATCGGCTCGGTGACCGGGTCGATGCCATGGCTGCGGCAGGCGGCGAGAATGGTCGGAAAGCGGTTCTCCCACATCTGCGCGCCGAAGTGCCGGCCGTCCAAATACATGTGCTCGACGCCCTGTTCGTGCGCCCGGCTCATGATCGCCTTGGCGACGATGTCGCGCGGCGCGAGCTCGGCGAGTTCATGCCGGCCGGCCATGAAGCGGGTGCCGTCGGCGTCGACGAGGTGTGCGCCCTCGCCCCGTACGGCCTCGGAGATCAGCGGCTGCTGGCCCTCCGCTTCCGGGCCCAAATACAGGACGGTGGGGTGGAATTGGACGAATTCCAGGTCGGAGACCTCCGCGCCGGCGCGCAACGCCAGGGCCACCCCGTCGCCGGTGGAGACCGCCGGGTTGGTCGTCGCGGAGAAGACCTGCCCCATGCCCCCGGTGGCGAGCACCACCGCCGGGGCGTGTACGGCCCCGACACCGTCGTGCTGGCCCTCCCCCATGACGTGCAGGGTGACGCCGGACGTATGGCCGTTGTCGTCCGTGAGCAGGTCGAGGACGAGTGCGTTCTCGACGGTGCGCAGCCCGGCGGCGCGGACCGCCTCGACGAGCGCGCGGGAGATCTCGGCCCCGGTGGCGTCACCGCCGGCGTGCGCGATACGGCGGCGGTGGTGGCCGCCTTCGCGGGTGAGCGCTATCTCTTCGCTGCCGGGGTCGGTGTCGAAGCGGGCACCGGTGCGGATCAGGCGGTGCACGGCGTCCGGGCCCTCGGTGACCAGGGTCCGTACGGCCGTCTCGTCGCACAGTCCGGCGCCTGCCACGAGGGTGTCGGCCAGATGCTGCTCCGGGGTGTCGCCGTCGCCGAGCGCCGCCGCGATACCGCCCTGCGCCCAGCGCGTGGAGCCGTCGTCCAGGCGGGCCTTGGTGACGACGACGGTGCGGCGGCCGGCCGCGGCGCAGCGCAGCGCGGCGGTCAGCCCGGCCACCCCGGAGCCCACGACCACGACATCCGCTTCGATGGACCAGCCGGGGGCGGGGGCGTTCAGGCGTATGCCGGTGCCCGATGCGGGGGCGGGGCCGGTGCCTGTTCCGGTGGCGGTCATCGGGTCGCTCCGAGGGGGCCTTGGGGGGTGGTTGGGGGTGTGGCGGGTGTGGCGAGTGCTGCGTGTGTCGTGGAGGTGACGGAGGGAGCGGAAGCGGCGGAAGTGGCTGCGGCCGCGGCGTCCGTGGTGGTGCCGTCCTGCGTGGTGGTGCCGTCCTGGTGGGCGGCCGTCGCCTCCGGTCGTCCGGCTCTGAAGACGAGACGGATGTTGTCGATGAGTCGCGTGCCGCCGACCTTGGCGGCGACCGCGAGGATGGCCTCGCCCTCGTACCCGTCCGGGATCTCGGTGAAATCGGACGGGTCGACCAGCGCCAGGTAGTCCAGGGTGAGCGGCGGGTACAGGCGGGCCGCGTCCTCCAGCACCGCGCGGGCCGCGGCCCGGGCCACGGACGGACCGAGCAGGGGTCCTGCGGCGGCGTAGGCGACGGCGTGTGCGTCGGCGGCGGCCCGGTCCTCGCCGAGGGCGGCCAGGGCCGCGGAACGGTGCTGTGCCGCGTGGCCCACGGAGGCGGCGCGGGCGCGCAGCGCCTCCTCGGCGGCGAGCCGGTCGCGGGCCGCGAACAGCGCCGCCGACAGCGCGAGCGCGGTGCTCCGCTCCGGGGCCGAGAGGTAGCGGTTGCGGCTGGAGAGGGCGAGGCCGTCCTCCTCGCGCACCGTGGGGACCCCGATGATCTCGACAGGGAAGTTGAGGTCAGCGGCCATTCGCGTGATGACCGCGAGCTGCTGGGCGTCCTTCTGCCCGAAGAAGGCGAGGTCCGGCGCCGTCAGATGCAGCAGCTTGGCGACGACGGTCAGTACGCCGTCGAAGTGGCCGGGGCGGCTGGCGCCTTCCAGGAGCGTGCCCATGGGGCCCGCGGCGATCCGGATCTGCGGTTCGCCGCCCGGGTAGACCTCGTCGACGGACGGGGCGAAGACCGCATCCGCGCCCGCCGCGGTCGCCAGCTCGGCATCCGCGTCCAGGGTGCGCGGATAGCGGTCCAGGTCCTCCCCGGCGCCGAACTGCAGCGGATTGACGAAGACCGTGACGACGACCTGGCCCTGCGGGCCGACCCGGCTACGGGCGGCGCGGATCAAGGTGGCGTGGCCCTCGTGCAGTGCGCCCATGGTCATGACGACGGCGCGGGAGCCGGCGCGGCGGGGCAGGTCGCGGAGGGCGGCGGCGGTGTGGACGAGGTGGGCGGGGCGGCTCGCGCCGACGGACCGGGCGTGGTGGCTCGGGTCCACGGGCCGGGCCTGGTCGCTCGGGTCCACGGGCTGGTCCGGGTCCGGGCTCAGCGGCGAGGAGGTCATCGGTCGCCTCCCTCGGGACCGTGGTCGGGGGCGTCAGGGTCGTCGGGGGCCTGGCCGGGGCTGTCGGGGTCCGGGCCGGGGGCGTCGCGGTTCGGGCCTGGGCCGTCGTGGGCGGAGGTGCCCGGTGCGGGCCCGGGGCCGTCGCCGGAGTCGGCGAGCACATCGAGCAGGTCCTCGGCCAGTTCCGGCTTCAGCAGACCGTGGTCCATGGCCCGGTCCGCGGTCGTACGGGCCATGGCGACATACCCGGCGACACTCTGCGGCGCATGCCGGCGGAGCTCCGCGATATGGGCGGCGACCGTGCCGGCGTCGCCCCGTGCGACCGGGCCGGTCAGCGCCGCGTCACCGGACCGCAGGGCGTTGTCCAGGGCGGCGCCGAGCAGTGGCCCCAGCATCCGGTCCGGTGCCTGCACACCCGCGTCCCGCAGCAGCTCCATCGACTGGGCCACGAGCGTGACCAGGTGGTTTGCGCCGATGGCGAGCGCCGCGTGGTAGAGCGGACGCGCTGATTCCGCGATCCACTCGGGCTCCCCGCCCATCTCGATGACCAGCGCTTCGGCGGCCATCCGCAGCTCGTCCGGCGAGGTCACACCGAACGAGCAGCCGGCCAGCCGCTGGACGTCCACGGAGGTGCCGGTGAACGTCATGGCCGGATGCAGGGCGAGTGGCAGGGCGCCGGCGCGGGTGGCCGGGTCCAGCACAGCGGTTCCGTACCGGCCCGAGGTGTGCACCAGCAGCTGGCCGGGCCGTACGGCGCCGGTCTCGGCGAGGCCGCTCACCAGGTCCGCCAGGGCGTCGTCGGGGACGGTCAGCAGAACGAGGTCGGCGCGGGCGAGCACCTCGGCCGGGGTGACCAGCGGGACGTCGGGCAGCAGCTCGGCGGCGCGTCGTACGGAGGCGTCGGAGACGCCCGACACGGCGACCGGGCGATGCCCTGCGAGCTGCAAGGAAGCGGCGAGGGCGGGCCCGACACGACCCGCGCCGACGACTCCGACGGTGAGCCGGGCGGGGCGGTCCTGGGCCTCGATGGGTGGCATTGCATTCACGCGGCGATGGCCTTCCGTTCCAGTCCGCGGGGGGTACCGGACGATTCCTGGCCATGCTACGCGAGTGTTTCCGGCGGCCTTCAGAGCTGTACGGAAGGTGAGACGGGGGTCTCACACGAGTTATCCACAGGGGTCGCGGTTCAGCGCGGGCCTGAGCCATGCTCGGTGCAGCGACGCACCCAAGTCGTGCGAGAAACAGCAGCCAGGGGGCCACGTGAAGCGCATCAGGGAAGCGGACGAAGGCGTCACGGACGCGGGTTCGCGAGAAGCGTCGGGTGGCGATGCGGGTCGTCGTTCCGATGACGCTTCGAGCGGGGCGGCGCCGGACGGTGCGAGCGGGGCCTCCGGAGGCGCCTCGGGTGTCGCTCCTGCGGAGGCGAGTGCCGCGGCGGCCGAGCGGGCGCGGAGACTGGCTGCCTTGCGCGGCGCGGAGCGCAGGCTGCCGGGAGACGCATTCCTGGAGACGATCCGCGAGCGGCTGGACCGCTTGGTGGCCGACGCTCCGGCCGTCTACGACCTGGACAACCGGCCTGACTTCTACGGCAACGACGACGGCATGATCGGCGAGCTGGAACGCCGGACCGCCGACACCCTGGGCACCGAGGCCGCCGCCTTCTTCCCGACCGGCACGATGGCCCAGCAGGTGGCGCTGCGCTGCTGGGCGGGGCGTACGGGCAACGCGACGGTCGCCGGCCATCGGCTGTCGCATCTTGAGGTGCACGAGCGCGACGCCTATGCGGTGGTCAGCGGGCTGCGCATGGTGCATCCGACGAACGCTCCGCGGCTGCCGACCGCCGGGGAGGTCTACGACCTGGCGGAGCCGTTCGGCGCCCTCGCACTCGAACTCCCGCTCCGGAACGCCGGATTCGTACTGCCGTCGTGGGACGAGTTGACGGCGGTGGTGGCGGCGGCGCGGGATCGTGATGCGGTGGTGCACTTCGACGGCGCGCGACTGTGGGAGTGCGGCCCGCACTTCGGTCGTACGCTCCCGGAGATCGCGGCCCTCGCGGACAGCGTGTACGTCTCCTTCTACAAGTCGCTGGACGGCATATCGGGCGCCGCGCTCGCGGGCAGCGAGGACTTCATCGAGGAAGCGCGGACCTGGCGGCACCGCTACGGCGGCCAGCTGTTCCAGCAGTGGCCGGCCGCGCTGGCCGCCCTGATCGGCCTGGACCGTGAGCTGCCACGACTGCCGGAGTACGTGGCCCAGGCGAAGGTGGTGGCCCGCGCGCTGGGCGAGGGCCTGGCCGAGGCCGGTGTCCCGTGGTTCAGGGTGCACCCGGAGGAGCCGCACACCCATCAGTTCCAGGTGTGGCTGCCGCACCCGCCCGCGCTGCTCGACGAGGCCGCCGTGCGCCAGGCGGGGGAAACCGGGACGGCGCTGTTCCAGAGATGGTTCGAGCCCACCCCGGCCGGACCGCCCGGGGTGGCACTGACAGAGGTGACGGTTGCCGCGTCCGCCATGGACTGGAAAGAGGGCGAAGTGCGGGCTGCCGTCAGGGAGTTCGTGGAGTTCGTGGGCCGCGTTGAGGGGTGAGGGGTGAGGGCCAGGACAACGGACCGGAGATTCCGGAGAGCGGGGCTCGGGCTCGGGGCGGGCTCGGCACGGGCTCCTCAGGCTCGGCGCGGGCTACGGCCTTACAGCGAGGCTCAGGCTGGGCGCTGGCCCGGCACCGGCTCGGCACCGGCTAGGGCCTTACAGCGGGGCACAGGCTCGGCGTCGGCCCGGCGCGGGCTACGGCCTTGCGTCGGAGTGAAGCCTCGGCGCGGGCCGAGGGGTGACGCCGGGGCGGTCGGCGGGGGTGGGCGCCGGGGCTTGGGCTGAGGTGGGCGCGGAGGGTTGGGGCGGGGTGGGGCGGGGCGGGGGGAGGGGACGGCGGGGAAGGCCGAACAAAGCCGCAGCAGCCGACCGCGCCCCCCGCCGCACACGCCCCCCAAGCCGCTCCGCGGGCCCCGTGACGACAGCTTGGAAGCGGCGCCATTGCTGGATCTCCCGCGCGGTGCGGACGGTGTGGGTGCCCGGGGCGGGTGGGGCGGCTTCGCCTCGCTGGGCGGCCCGGTAGGCGTCGAGGAGGTGCTGCTGAGCTGCGTTCATGTCCCTCACTGTGGGGCGGTGCCGTGGCCCGTGGCCCGTCGATTGACGGGAGCCGTCAATCGACGTCCGTGCAGGTGGCGGCCTCGCGCATGATGGGCGTATGGCCAACGTCATCGACATCACCGGGCTGCCGCAGGAGCGCCTCGTCTTCTCCCCGTCCCCGTTGGCGGAGCTGGGGGCCGCGCTGCATGCGCTCTCCGAGCCGGGCCACCACCCCGGGCTGCACGGCTGGGTCACCGCCACCAACGCGGCGCTGAAGACCGACCTCGCCGACCGGCTGTGCGAGGCGGACTTCCTGTGGCGGTCCGCCCGTTCCGACATCCTGCTGCCCGCCCGCCCCGGGGCGAGCCTGGCCGAGGACTTGGACGAGCTGGACCGGATCGACGATGAGCGGTTCGTGGCCGCCGCATTCGAGATCAGCTGCTCGGCGAGCTACACCCGCCCCACCCCCTCGCCCCTGGTCGACGCGGACGAGCGGGCGCGGGTACGGGAGATGGCCGCCGCGCGCGGCCCGCGGCAGGCGGCCTTCACCGACCGGATGCTCACCGACCCCGACGGCCTGCGGGTATGGCTGCGCCGCCTGTTCGAGGACTGCGAGGAGGCGTTCTTCGGGGACATCTGGCGCCGGGTGGGCATCCAGCTGGCGGCCGATGCCCGGCACAAGACCGAGTTGCTGCGCCACAAGGGCCTGGCCGAGACGCTGTCCGCGACGTCGAAGGCGTTGTCCCTGGAGGATGCGCAGGACGGCAGCGGCAGTAGCCGCATTCTGGTCGACAAACTTGCCCGGGGACGTACGACGGCCTTCGCGAGCGCAGCGGATCCGGGCGTCACCTTCCTGCCGACGTCGTTCGGCTGGCCGCATCTGGTGTTCAGCCATGCCCCGGGCTGGCGCCCCGTGCTCCAGTACCCGGTCGCCGGGCCGGAGTTGCCGGCGCCTGCCGCGCTGGAACTCGTCCAGCAGCGGCTGGAGGCGCTGAGCCACCCGATGCGGATGCAGCTGTGCCGGACGCTGTCACGAGGGCCGCATACGACGGGGGAGCTGGCGAACGCGTTCGGCATCACCTCGCCGGAGGTGTCGCGGCATGTCGCCACGCTGAAGAAGGCCGGGCTGATCCAGACGCGGCGGCGCGGGCGCTATGTGCTGCACCAGCTGGACCTCCAGGTGGTGGCCCGGCTGGGCAGCGACTTCCTTGAGGGCGTACTGCGTTGAGGGCGTAGTGGGTTGCAGGCGTACTGCGTTGCGGGCGCGCCGTTCGGAAGGCGCAGTAGAAGGCAGTTCGCGCTGAGGGCGTACGACGTGGAGGAGGGTCCCCCGTCGCGCCCGCTCCCTACGCCCCCGCTCCCCCGGCCCGCACCAGCCCCGTCTCATACGCGAGTACCACCGCCTGGACCCGGTCCCGCAGGCTCAACTTGGTCAGGATGCGGCCCACATGGGTCTTGACGGTCGCCTCCGACAGCACCAGCCGCGCCGCGATCTCACCGTTCGACAGCCCCTGGGCGACCAGCAGCAGCACCTCCCGCTCGCGCTCCGTCAGCCGTTCCAGCTCGGGCCGGGACGGCTCGGCGGAGGTGGCGGGCAGCATCGGGGTGAAGCGGTCGAGGAGCCGGCGGGTGGTGGACGGGGCGACAACCGCGTCGCCGCTCTCCACCGCCCGGATCGCGGCGAGGAGTTCGCTGGGCGGCACGTCCTTGAGCATGAAGCCGCTGGCCCCGGCCTTCAGCGCGGAGAAGGCATATTCGTCCAGGTCGAAGGTGGTCAGGATGAGGACCTTCGGGGCGCCTTCCTTCTGCCCGCCCTCACAGATCCGGCGGGTGGCCTCCACACCGTCCAGATGCGGCATACGGACGTCCATGAGGATCACGTCGACCTGGGTGGCGCGCAGCACCTCCAGGGCTTCCACGCCGTTACCGGCCTCCGCGACGACCTCCATATCGGGCTGCGCGGCCAGCACCATCCGGAAACCGGTGCGCAGCAGCACCTGGTCGTCGACGAGCATCACACGGATGGTCATGGCAGGGGATCCCTTTCGTGCAGGAGTGGGGGCTGAGCGTACGGGGTGCAGCGCGGCGGGCCGGATTCCTGGGTGCGCGCCGCCGGGCCGGCCGGCCTCGGCGCCGGCCCGACCGCCCTGCTCACCGCACCGGTTTGAGCGGCAGGACAGCACTGACCCGGAAGCCGCCCCCCGGCCGCGGCCCGGCGGCCAGGGTGCCGCCGACCATGCCGACCCGCTCGCGCATCCCGATCAGGCCGTGGCCGAGGCCGTCCGCGCCGCCCTCCTCGTAGAGCTCGCGCTGCGCGCCTCGTCCGTCGTCCTCGATGAGCAGATCGAGATCGTCGTCCTTGTAGGAGAGGCGGACGGTCGCGGCGACGTCGGGGCCGCCGTGTTTGCGGGTGTTGGTGAGCGCCTCCTGGACGATGCGGTACGCGGTGAGTTCGACGCTGCTGGGCAGCTCCCGCGGCTCGCCCTCGACATGGAAGTCGACCGGCAGTCCTGCGCCGCGCACCTGCTCCATGAGGTCGCTGAGCTGGTCCACGCCCGGCTGGGGGACGTATTCACCGCCCTCGGGCTGTTCGCCGGTGCGCAGGACGCCCAGCAGCCGGCGCATCTCGGCCAGCGCCTGGCGTCCCGTGCCGGAGATCGTCTCCAGGGCCTGCCGGGTCTGTTCGGGCGCGGCATCGAGGACGTATGCGGCGCCGTCGGCCTGGACGACCATCACCGAAACGTTGTGGGCGACGACATCGTGCAGCTCGCGGGCGATACGGGCGCGCTCGGCCGCGACCGCGATCCGGGCCTGTGCCTCGCGCTCCTTCTCCAGCCGGGCGGCCCGCTCCTCCAGCTGGGCCCAGTAGGCGCGGCGGGTGCGCATGGAGTCGCCGAGCACCCAGGCCAGGACGAAGGGCACGGTGAGCAGCACGGTGACGAACAGGCTGCCGCCTATCGTCCGCTCGCTGAATGCGTCCTTGAAGCGCACGGCGGAGAGGGCGGGGCCGAAGACGGCGCCGGCGAGGGCGCAGCGCGAGGCCCAGCGGGGGATGGTGGGTCCGGACGCGACGGTGTAGGTGATCACGAACATCGCGAAGTCGGCGGGCATGGTCTGGATGCCGCAGAGCAGCTGGCCGGCGCCGATGGCCGCCGTCAGCAGCAGCATTTTCACGGGGGCCTTGCGGCGGAGCGCCATGACGAGGCACAGGCCGACCGCGAAGATCGCGGCGATGATCTGCGAGCCGCCTCCGACGTCGCTCGCCACCCACAGCCCGCTGAGCCCGAGCAGGGGGACGGCCCAGAAGGTGTCCACTCCCGTCGGATGCCTGCGGAGGAAGTCATAGAGGCGCTGCACGTAACCCAGCGTAGGCACCGCGGATACGTGTACGAGTCAACCGGAGGAGCGATCCTGTACGCCGGGCCTACTCCCCAAGGTGGAGACTCCATGCGCCAAATGTGTCGGAACGGGGGACGGCCCATACCACCACCCCGTCCGCCGGGGCGGCGCCCGCCCGTACCGTGGGGCAGGTGACGAACGAGTGGTGCGGGTGGCGCGAGGCCACGGAGCGGGCGCTGTACGGTCCGGACGACGGCTTCTACATGCGCCCCGGGGGCCCCGGTCCGGCCGGTCACTTCCGTACCTCCGTGCATGTCTCCCCCCTCTACGCCGGCGCCGTCGCCACGCTCCTGTGCCGCGTCGACACCGCTCTCGGTCATCCGGACGAGCTGGCGCTGGTCGATGTGGGCGCGGGGCGCGGTGAGCTGCTGACCGGTGTGCTGGCCGCGCTGCCCGACGAGGTGACCGCGCGGCTGCGCCCGTACGCGGTCGAGCGCGCCGCGCGTCCCCAGGGCCTCGATCCGCGGATCGGCTGGCGGGGCGAGCTGCCAGCCCCGGGCTCGGTCACCGGCCTGCTGTTCGCGAACGAATGGCTCGACAATGTGCCGGTGGATGTCGTCGAGACGGATGCGGACGGGGTGCCGCACCGGGTTCTCGTACGTGCCGACGGCACGGAGCGGCTGGGCGGGCCGGTGGACGGCGCGGACGCGGAGTGGCTCCGCCGGTGGTGGGCACCCCTGTCGGCCCCGGACGCCGCCTCCCGGTCCGATGCCGCCTCCCGGTCCGATGTCCCCTCCCCCGGCCTGCGCGCCGAGATCGGCCGGCCCCGGGACGAGGCCTGGGCGCGGGCCGTCCGCACACTGCGCGCGGGGCTCGCCGTCGCCGCCGACTATGCGCACGAGCAGGGTGATCGCCCGCCGTTCGGCACCCTCACCGGCTTCCGTGACGGCCGCGAGGTCGCTCCCGTTCCGGACGGCAACTGCGACATCACGGCGCATGTGGCGCTGGACGCCTGCGCCGGGCCGTCGGCACAGCGGCTGACCCAGCGCGCGGCGCTGCACGCCCTGGGGGTGGACGGCCGGCGTCCGCCGCTCGCCCTGGCCGTCACCGACCCTGCCGGGTACGTGCGGGCCCTGAGCGCGGCCGGGTCGGCGACGGAGCTGACCGATCCGGCGGGCCTCGGCGGCTTCGGATGGCTCCTGGAGCCGGTGGGCGAGGCGTGTGCGGGCCTGCTCGGGGCAGGGGGCGCCGCCTGAGGGCCAGGGCGGCTCCCGCCACGGCATGCTGCAAGACTGTTCCCATGACGGAGACGACGGTCGGCATCGGCGGCGCGGCGGAGAGCACCGACATGGTGCTGAACATCGGCCCGCAGCATCCCTCGACGCACGGCGTGCTGCGGCTGCGCCTCGTCCTGGACGGCGAGCGCATCCAGCACGCCGAGCCGGTGATCGGCTATATGCACCGCGGCGCCGAGAAGCTCTTCGAGGCGCGCGACTACCGCCAGATCATCATGCTCGCCAACCGGCACGACTGGCTGTCGGCGTTCTCCAACGAGCTGGGCGTGGTGCTGGCCGTCGAGCGGATGCTGGGCATGGAGGTGCCGGAGCGCGCCGTGTGGATGCGGACGCTGCTCGCCGAGCTGAACCGGGTGCTGAACCATCTGATGTTCCTCGGCTCGTACCCCCTGGAGCTCGGCGGCATCACCCCCGTCTTCCACGCCTTCCGTGAGCGGGAGGAGCTCCAGTCCGTCATGGAGGAGATCTCCGGCGGCCGGATGCACTACATGTTCAACCGCGTCGGCGGCCTCAAGGAGGACCTGCCGGCGGGCTGGCTCGGCCGGGCCCGGCACGCCGTCGCCGACGTGCGCTCCCGGATGGATGTCTTCGACAATCTGGTCCTGGGCAACGAGATCTTCCGTGGCCGCACCCGCGGGGTGGGTGTGCTCGCGCCGGAGACGGTGCACGGGTTCGGCGTCTCCGGGCCCATCGCCCGGGCCTCCGGTGTGGACTTCGATCTGCGGCGCGACGAGCCGTATCTCGCCTACGGGGAGCTGCAGTCCACGCTCAAGGTCGTCACCCGCGAGGAGGGCGACTGTCTGGCGCGCTTCGAATGCCTGCTGGAGCAGAGCCACAATGCGCTCGATCTCGCCGATGCCTGCCTGGACCGGATCGCGGAGCTGCCCCCGGGGCCGATCAATCAGCGGCTGCCGAAGGTGTTGAAGGCTCCCGAGGGCGCGACGTACGCCTGGACCGAGAACCCCCTGGGCATCAACGGCTACTACCTCGTCTCCAAGGGCGACAAGACCCCCTACCGCCTCAAGCTGCGCTCGGCGTCGTTCAACAACATCCAGGCGCTGGTGGAGCTGCTGCCGGGCACGCTGGTCGCCGATATGGTCGCCATTCTCGGCTCGTTCTTCTTCGTCGTCGGGGACATCGACAAGTAGGCGGGGCGCGCGGCTCTTACGGTCCGTCCTGGCGGAGGGTCTGCAGATGGCGGCGCAGGACGTTCCGGAGTATGTCCGGTGTGAGGCGTTCCGGTTCCAGCGTCGCCTGGAGGGTGAGGCCGTCGAGCAGGGCCGACAGCCGTAGCGTCTCCAGCTCCAGGTCGAGATCGTCCGGCAGGCTGCCGGCCTCCTGACCGCCGCGCAGCATCCGCATCAGCAAGGCCCGCATACCGGCCTCCAGCTCGACCGCGTGCGGCCGGAGTTCGGGGCGCGTACGGGCCGCGTTCGTGAACGCCTGCCAGAGCATGCCCTCTTCCCGCCGCTCGTCGTCCAGCGGCAGGAACTCGGCGAGCAGCTCCTCCGCACGGGCGGCGCGCTCGCCTGCCGCCTCGGGGTCGAGCAGCCGCTCGGCATGGCTCCCCACGCGGTACTCGATGCGGGCGCTCAGCTCCGACATCGCGAAGATCATCACTTCGTCGTGGTCGCTGAAGTAGTGGCGGACCGATCCGATGGCCAGCCCCGCCTCGTCGGCGACGTTACGGAGCGACGCGCCCTCCACTCCCTCTCGGCACACCACGCGGAGTACGGCCTCGGCGACGGTGCGGCGGCGGGCCTGGGGATCGACGATCTTCGGCATATTGCGATTATGGCACGCCCGAGCTAAATTGGTATTTGGCACGGTTGAGCTAAAACATCGCGGCTTCGGCCGCCGTCCTGCCGTGTCCGCACACCGCGCACGCGCACCGCAGACCGCACCGACAACTCACCGCATACCTGGGGGAACCATGAACGGCTGGCTGCTCGCGGCGATCATCCTCGTCGCCCTCATCGCCGTGGTCATCAAACGGCTGCGGGGTGAACCACTCAACGCCCGCGATCTGTTCGCGCCACCGGTCGTTCTCGTCACCCTCGGCGTCTTCGCCCTGGCCAAGGCCGAGAAACTGACCGGCACCGATATCGCCTGGGCCGCCGCCGGCGCCCTTCTCGGCTGTGCGCTCGGCGCGCTGCGCGGTACCACCATCGGGCTGTTCGAGCGGGACGGCGTCCTCTGGCAGCGCTATACGGGCCGTACGTTCGTCGTCGCCCTCATATCCCTGCTCGTGATGGGGGGCTTCGGCCTGCTGGCGGTGAAAATGGGGATGCATGAGGACGCCCGCCCCATCCAACTGGGCATCGGCGTCAGCTTCCTGGGCGAGGCGCTCGTCGTCGGCTACCGCGGCCTGGCGAGCGGCACCCCCTTCGCCCCGGAACGCCGCCGGATCCAGGACGCGGTGTCCGGGCTCCGCGCAGGTCATCCACACCCTGTGGACGACAAGCCGCTCCCGACCTTGGCCGGGAGGGAACGGGAGGCGGGGACGGCCGGGGCCGGTCAGCACTTCCGGCGCCCATGACCGTGCGGTCCCCCCCGATCGGCCGGAGAGCCGATCGCCGGAAAGCCGCCTGGCCCCGGAGCCGATGAACGCTCCGGGTCCAGGCGGCTGTCAGATCAGGGTCAGGAGATGGCGCTGCGCAGCGCGCCGAGCTCGAACTGCTCGGTCTCGTCGTGCGCGGTCAGGTCGATGACCTCGCCGGTGCCTGCGGTCGTTTCGCCGGCGGCCTGCTCACCGTCCGACGGCTCACCGTCCGACGGCTCGCCGTCCGCCGGCTCGCCGCGGGTGTGCTCGCCGTCGTCCGCGACGCCTTCCGTGGACGGCTGCGGACGGGCGTCCGTACGGGCCGCGCGGGCCGTACGCGCCCGCGCACGGGCCGACTGTTCGGCCAGGGCCTCGTCGCCGACGACATCCGCCAGGTCGTCCTCCAGGGGCGCGGTCAGCTCCCGGGGGCCGGAAGCGGTCGCACTGCCGAAGAAGTCGAAGCCGCCCTGCGCGCGGGATGCGGCGGGGCGGGACGGTGCGAGGGCGGCGGCGGTGGCCGGAACCGGGCGGAGCGCGGGTCCGTCGGCGGCGGCCGTACGGGCATGTGCTTCGCCCGTGCGCTGTACGGCGGCCGCCGACGGGTTCCCCCGGCCGTTCTCACCGTCCTGGCCACCCCGGGCATCGCGGCCCGCGGCCGGTCCGGACCGGGTGGCCCCTTCGGTGCGGGCGCCGTCCCGCGGCATCCGTGCGGCCTTCTGGGCGGTGCGCTGCCGGGCGGCGTTGCGCGCCAGTTGACGCAGCGCCCGGTCGGCCTGGGCGTAGGTCGCTGCGGCCGGGGCCGGGCCGTCCCCGTTCGCGGAGGGCTCGCGCCGGGCCGGGAGGCGGACGGCCGGCAGCGCCTTGGGCGGGGCCGCGGCCTCGATGGCGAGCAGCCGGCGGCCCTCCAGGGCGCTGGCCCGCTCGGTCTCGGCGGTGGCGTAACGGCGCAGCAGCGCGGCATGTTCGCTGCGCAGCCGGGCCAATTCAGCGCGCTTGGCGCGGAGTTTGGTGTCCAGGGCGGCGCGGTGCTCGCGGGATTCCTCCACATCCGTTTCGAGCTCGGCTATCCGCTCCTCGGTGCGCCACTCGTCGCGCACCCGGGCACGGTCGAGTTCGGCGACCCGCCGGCCGGCCTTACGGTCCCAGGACCGCAGAAGGACGGCGCCGGTGAGGGCAGCGGCGGCCGCGCCCGCGGCGAGCACCCGTTGCACCAGATCGTCGCCGACGAACCACGCGCCCGCGGCGCAGGCTATTGACGCACCGGCGACCGTCACAGGAGGAAGCAGCCGGTGGAGGGGTGGTGAATGGCGGTGGCGTCCTCGTGGCATGGCCAGAAACTTACCGTGCGTGCGGGACCTATGGGGCCCCGCACACGAATCCGTTTCCCGCTGGTTACTTCTTGACCAAGCCCTTGGACTCCACATAAGCCTGCGCGACATCCGCGGGCTTGAGTCGCTCGGCATCGACCTTGCGGTTCAAGTTGATCAGGTCTTCGGTCGTCAGCGCCCGCGTGAGCTTCCCGAGGGCGGTCTCGATCTCCTTGTCACCGGCGCTCTCGGCATTCACCACCGGCAGCACATTGTCGGCGTTCTGGAGCTTCTTGTCGTCCTTGAGAAGCACCAGCCCGAAGTTGTCGAGCGTGGCGTCCGTGGTCGTGGTGAGCACCAGTTGGTCGGTGCCGTCCTTGACCGCCTGCTTGGCCTGCGGGGTCCCGACGCCCTTGGGGTCCAGCGCCGTGATGTCGATGCCGTATGTCCTCTCCAGGCCCGGCTTGCAGAACACCCGGGTCTCGCACTCCTCACCCGAGGCAAGTTTGATCCTCTGCTTCGACGCGCCGAGGTCGGAGAGGGTCTTCAGGGAGTGCCCGGCGGCGAATTCCTTGGTGACCGCGAACGCGTTCTGGTCCGTCGCCCCGCCCGCCGCCAGCACCTTGAGTCCGCGCGGACCGGCGAGTTTCTTCAGGGCCGTCACCGTCTTGTCGATGTCGCTGGAGGCGACGGGCTTCGCCTTCGTGCCGTTCTTCTTCGTGTTGAGGAATTCGGCGAGGGTGGAGGCGTATTCCGGAACGACATCGATCTGGCCCTTCTCCAGGGCCGGTTCATACAGCTCGCGATTGGCCAGGGTCTGCACCCGCGTGTGGTAACCGGCATCGGCCAGCACCTTGGAATAGATCTCGGCGAGCACCTTCGACTCGGTGAAACCGGCCGAGCCGATGACGATCTCGTCCTTGCCTCCGCCCTTGCCGTTGCCGCCGCCCTTCTCCTCCAGGCTCTTGCCACCGCACGCGGCCAGCCCGGCCGCCAGTGTGATCACTGTGCCCGCGACCACCGCGGTACGCGCCACACGCGACTTGCTGCTCATGGATGCCACCATTCAGTCCGTTCGGATCAGTTCTGGTCGGGTCGAGCCGGTCAGCCGGGCCGGGTGGGACCGGTCAGGTCGATTCGGGTCGGGTCACGTCGGGTCGGGTCAGGTCGGGTCGGGTCAAGTCGTGCCGGGCCGGGCTGCGTGGGTTCGGTGCGGAACGAGTGGGGTCGGATCAGGCCGGGGCGAGGCCTACGGGACCGTTGCCGAGGTCGGTGCCGCCCGGCTCGCCCCCGGCCCGGCGCCCGGGGACGTACCCGACGCCGTGCGCGAGCCCGTCCGCGCCGCGCGCCGCCGCCCCCGCATCGGGTCGAGGAACCGCTCCGCCAGGACGAGAACGCCCTCCACGGTCAGGGCGAGCACGGCCACCAGCAGGGCGCCCGCGACCACCTGCGCGGTGTCGTAGTTGCCGAAGCCCGCGGTGATGATCCGGCCCAGGCCCCCGCCGCCGGCCAGCGCGGCCAGCGTCGCGGTCGCCACCACCTGCACCGTGGCCGAGCGCAGGCCCGTCATGATCAGCGGATAGGCGAGCGGTATCTCGACCCGCAGCAGGAGTTGCGGCCCCGACATGCCCATCCCGCGCGCGGCCTCGATCACGTCGCGGTCCGCCTCCCGCATCCCCAGATAGGCGTTGGTCAGCAGCGGCGGCACCGCGAACAGCACCAGCGCGATGATCGTCGGCCAGTCGCCCTGGGTCCCCAGCGGGCTGAGCGTCAGCAGCACCAGGACCGCGAAGGTCGGTACCGCGCGCCCCACGTTGGAGAGATTGACCGCCAGCGCCCCGCCCTTGCCCAGGTGCCCCAGCCAGAGCGCCACCGGCAGGGCTATCAGGGAGGAAAGGACCAGACACAGCGCGCTGAGCCAGACATGCTCGGCCAGGCGGTGCCACACCCCCTTCTCCCCGGCCCAGTTCGCGGCCGTCGTCAGCCACTGCCAGGCACCGGTGATCGCCCCCATCCTCAGCTCACCGCCTTCGCCACACGGGCCCCGCGCCGCGCACGGGCCTTCGCCCGTGCCTGCGCCCTCGTCCAGGGCGTCAGCAGCCGCTGCAGGCCCATGAGCAGCAGATCGGCGAGCAGGGCCAGCAGCACGCACAGCACCGAGGCCGTCAGCACCTCCGCCTTGAAGAAGCCCTCCATGCCGGCGGCTATGAGATTCCCCAGGCCGCCGTAGCCGACGACGGAGCCGATGGTCGTCATCGCCACCGTCGAGACCGTGGCGATGCGCAGCCCGGCCACCAACGCGGGCAGGGCGAGCGGGAGTTCCACCTCGTACAACAGCCGCGCCGGGCCGTACCCCATCCCCCGGGCGGCCTCCCGCACCTCGGCGGGCACCGCCTGCAGACCGGCGAGGATGTTGCGCACCAGGATCGTCAGCGAATACAGCACCAGGCCCGTCACGACCACGGCCGCCGAGACTCCGAAGACCGGTGTCAGCAGCGCGAACATCGCCAGCGAGGGGACGGTGTAGAGCACCGTCGTCAGCCCCAGGACCGGTCCGGCGGCGCCCCGCCAGCGCCGGGCCACCAGCGCCAGCGGAAAGGCGATCAGCAGGCCGATCGCCACCGATACGGCCGTGATGCCGATGTGCTGGACCGTCGCGTCCACCAATTCCTGGCTGCGGGTGCGCAGATACTCACCGCAGATCCAGTCGTTGCTCTGCAGACAGCCCGGCCCGACGGCACCGCCGCTCATGGCTCGTCACCTCCCCCGCCCCGTTCGCTCACCTATCCGGTAACCGTCTGCGACCCTAAACCCCGCCACTGACAATCGGACCGGTCCCGCAGCTCACCGGACACATCGCCATCCACGCGCAACACCGCGTTCACGACCGCCCGTCCACAATGGGCCCGTCCACAACTGGGGGAGAGCATGATCCGCTTCGAGCACGTCACCAAGAGCTACCCCGACGGCACCACGGCCGTGGACGACCTCACCTTCGAGGTCGCCGAGGGTGAACTCGTCACGCTCGTCGGGCCGTCGGGCTGCGGCAAGACCACGACGATGAAGATGGTCAACCGCCTCATCGAGCCCACCGGCGGCCGCATCCTCCTCGACGGCGCGGACATATCCGCCCTCGACCCCGTCCAGCTGCGGCGCCGTATCGGCTATGTCATCCAGCAGGTCGGGCTGTTCCCCCACAAGACCGTCCTGGACAACACCGCCACCGTCCCGCACCTCCTCGGCCGGCCCCGCAGGCAGGCCAGGGCGCGCGCCGCCGAGCTCCTCGACCTGGTCGGCCTGGACCCGTCGACGTACGGCGACCGCTACCCCGACCAGCTCTCCGGCGGCCAGCGCCAGCGCGTCGGGGTGGCCCGCGCGCTCGCCGCCGACCCGCCCGTACTGCTGATGGACGAGCCGTTCGGCGCGGTGGACCCGGTGGTGCGCGAGCGCCTCCAGAACGAGTTCCTGCGGCTGCAGTCCACGCTGCGCAAGACGGTCCTCTTCGTCACCCACGACATCGAGGAGGCGGTCCGGCTCGGCGACCGCATCGCCGTCTACGGGGCGGGGCGCATCGAGCAGTTCGACACCCCCGCGACGGTGCTGGGCGCCCCCGCGACCCCGTATGCCGCCGAATTCGTCGGCGCGGACCGGGGCCTGAAGCGGCTCTCCGTCACGCCCATCGAGCCCGGCGACCTCGAACGGCCCCCGGTCGTCCGCCTCGACGACCCGGCGGCCCGCGCCGCCGGCCGGCTCGCCGCCGACGGCGCGACCTGGGCGGTCGTCCTGGACGCCGACGGCGCGCTGCACGGCTGGGTCCCGGCCGCGGCCCTCACGGGCGCCGCGGAGGCAGCAGAGGCAGAATCGGGCGGCGGGAAGCTCTCCGAGCGCGCACCGCGGGGCTCCACGGTCCGCGCCCACGCCCGGCGGATGGACGCCCGGCTGCCGCTCGGCGCCCCGCTCAAGCAGGCGCTCAGCACGATGCTGCAGCACGACGCCGGCTGGATCGCGGTCCAGGACGGCGACCGCTACCTGGGCGTCCTCACCCCCGCCCGGCTGCACACCGCGCTGCGCCGCTCCACCACGGCGGACGCCGCGAACGTCCCGCGCGGCGAGGTCTCGCTCGATACCGTCCCGGATCACGGCGGCTGGGCCGCAGGCGTCACGGCCTCGGGCGCCGGTGTCACGGCCCCGGACAGCGGCGTCTGACCGGTAGCGGCCCGGTGCGGCGCAGCGCCGCACAGCGGCTCCAGGGGCCGCGGTCACGGACCGGACCGGACCGGCCTCACACCGTCGCGTCGGCCCCGCCGTTCCCGTTGCCGTCGTCCTCGGGCAGCTTGCACACCCGCTCAAGGAAGATCGCCGCGGCGACCACCGCGGCCCCGGCGACCACCGACAGACCGGCGTAGATCGCCTGGTCCCGGCGCGGTGCGACATCGAGGCCGGTGGTCAGCAAGAAGACGCCGACCCCGCCGTACAGCCCCGCGACCAGCGACGCCACCAGCGCGCTCGCCTGGCCGAAGACCACCGCGCGGGCGGCCACCAGCGGATCGACGCCCTTGGCGCCCGGCCGGCGCTCGCGCTGCGCGCGCAGCCGCCCCCGGAGCGCGAGCGCGGTGGCCCCGAGCACCGCGGCGATCAGTGCCAGCACGATCGGCGCGGCCACCGGCACGCTGGGGAGGGTGCCGAGGGAGTCCCACAGCCGGGCGCCTCCCCAGGCCACCACCCCGGCCGCCAGAAACAGCCCGACCAGCACCTTGATGTGTAGCTGCTTCACCGAGCGATCGCCCCTCGCACCGTCATGACCATCCCTGCCATGGCGACCATTCTTTCCTTTATGGCCGCCTTGTCCGTCCCGTACGGATGCATCCCGCAGGGAATCGACCCGCAACCCTAACGGCTACTCCGGCAGCCGCAGTTCCAGGTCCGAGCGTGGCGCCACACCGTCGCGGCCGACCACCGACAGCAGTGCGGCCACCGCACCGTGCCCCGGAACCTCCGCCTCCGGGTCGATGTCGTGCCACGGCACCAGCACGAACGCCCGCTCATGGGCCCTCGGGTGCGGCAGCGTCAGCCCCGGGTCGTCGGAGAGCACGTCCTGATACGCGACGATGTCGACGTCGATCGTGCGCGGGCCCCACTGCTCGTCGCGGACCCGCTCGAAGGCCTCCTCGATCGCATGCCCGCGCTCCAGGAGGGAGGACGGCGGCAGCGTCGTCTTGATCAGCACCACGGCGTTGAAGTACGCCGGCTGGGAACCGGGGGCCACGCCCCACGGCTCGGTCTCGTAGACCGGGGAGACCGCCTTGACCCGCAGACCAGGGGTGTCCTCCAGCGCGTCGACGGCGCCCTGCAGTGTCTCCAGGCGGTTGCCGAGGTTGCTGCCGAGCGAGATCACGGCGCGTTTGGGGTTGGAGAGCGTCACATCCGCGGCGTCCACCTGCTCCACGACGGAGGCGGGCACCGGCTGTACGGTCGGGTCACCGGGCTGGGGGCGCCGCACGGCGGCTCCATCAGTGCTGGTGGTCGGCTGACGGGCGGAATTCATACTCGGCTCCGAGTGATGGTGATGGTCACGTCATCGAAGGGGACGGTGATGGGCGCGTCCGGCTTGTGCACCACCACCTCCACCTCCTGCACACCCTCGTGCTTGAGGCACTGGCCGGCGATGCGCTCCGCCAGGGTCTCGATGAGGTCGACGGGCTCGCCCTGGACGACGGCCACCACCTCCTCGGCCACAACGCCGTAGTGCACGGTCTTCGCGAGATCGTCGGAGGCCGCTGCGGGGCGGGTGTCCAGACCGAGCACCAGGTCGACGATGAAGGTCTGGCCTTCCTCGCGCTCCCGGGGAAACACCCCGTGGTGGCCTCGGGCCTTCAGCCCACGCAGCGCGACACGATCCACGCGAATCACTCCCACTGGTCCACGGCACCTCTGGCGCCACTGTTCGTCGGATACCGGGCAGCCGCCGGAGCGATCCGGCAACACTGCCCCGCCGTCGAATCTACCTTCGAGGAACGACAGTCCTCGCCTACGGGGGCTATGGACAAGACCCAGTCCTACTGCTAGATGGCGCCCTTCGGGACAACATCTGGCAAACCGGGAGGATCGTCCGCGCGGCCTTTTACCCCCCTCCCCATGCCCCACCCCTACCCGTGCCGCACTTGGCTCGAACGGGTGCGCCCTCGCCCGGATGGCTGACCCCCACCGCTGACGACGGCACAGGCATCCCCCCGACGCAAGGGCGGGCGGCATGGCAAGGCTCACACCCCGCCCGAGCGCCCGGGGATCGTCTCCCCCCGGGCGCGCCGTCCCCTGAGGGAAGGCTCAGAGCGCGTCCTCGTCGCCGTCGCCGGCTCCCCCTGCCTCGTCGTCCTCGTCCTCGTCGTCGCGGTCCGCCAGCACCGGCGACCCGTGGTGCGACCACACCCGCCAGCCGTCCTCCGTGCGCCGGAAGACATTGGTCGCCACCACCAGCTGGCCGATCAGCGGCCCCACCGAGCCGTCGTCCTCGGCGGGCCCGCCGCTGAGGATGTTCTCGGTGCAGGTCACCAGCGCGGTGTCACCGACGACATCGATCTCCACATCCGTGAGGAAGAACTGGATGTACTCGGTGTTCGCCATGATCAGGGCGTACGAGCGGAGCACCTCGCCGCGCCCGCGCAGCACCGGCCACCCGGGGTGGACCACACTCACCTGACCGTCCAGCCACAGCTCGGACAGCGCCTCGTGATCGCCGCGCTCGATGGTCTCGTACAGGGTGGTGTTCGCCTGCTCGACCAGCTCGATGTCCGTCCGTGGGCCCAAGCCGCTCACACTGTTCCCGTCGTGTTCGCCGTCGTGTCGCTCATCTCATCCGCACCGGCCGTGTCGCCGCTGCCGGCCGCCGCGTCCTCCACGGCACGGGCCACCCGTACCGCATCCGCGCTCGCCCTGACCTCGTGCACCCGCACCGCCCAGGCCCCCTCTCGCGCCACGATCGCCGACACCGCCGCCGTCGCGGCATCGCGCTCCCGGGCAGGCGGTGGGGCGGCTGCCTCGTCGCCCGCCAGCACCCTGCCCAGGAACCGTTTCCTCGATGCGGCCACCAGCAACGGACGGCCCAGCGCCCGCAGCCGGGCCAGCCGGGCGACCAGCGCGAGATCGTGGTCCGCGTTCTTGGCGAAGCCCAGGCCGGGGTCGATGACGATCCGCTCCGGATCGATCCCGCCCGCCATCGCGCGCTCGACGCTCCGTCCGAGTTCGTCGACGACCTCCGCGACCACGTCCCCGTAGACGGCGCGGTTGTTCATGTCGATGGACTGGCCACGCCAGTGCATCACCACGAACGGGACGTGGTGCGCGGCCACCACGGGCACCATGGCCGGATCGGCGGCGCCCCCGCTGACATCGTTGACCAGGCGCGCCCCGGCCTCCACCGCCCGCTCGGCGACCGAGGCCCGCATGGTGTCGACGGAGACCACGACACCGGCCGCGGCAAGCTCCCGTACGACGGGGACGACCCGGCGCAGCTCCTCGGCCTCGTCCACCCGCGCCGCGCCCGGCCGGGTCGACTCGCCGCCCACGTCCACCATGTCGGCGCCCTGCGCCACCAGGTCGAGACCGTGTTTGACGGCAAGTTCGGTGTCGAACCAGTCGCCGCCGTCGGAGAACGAATCGGGCGTCACATTGACGACGCCCATCACCGCGCAGCGTTCCCAGTCCGGCAGTCCGGCCACCCGGCCACGCAAGGTACTCATGTCACCAGCGTAGGCCGTGTGCCGACCGGCCGGATTGCGGCCGTCGGCTGCGGGGACCGAGCGGGCGCCGGCGCGTTCCCGGACGATGCGGAACGACTCCCTCCGGCGGCCCGGCCCGGCGGCCGGTCAGGCCGCCCGCTCGACCGTGCCCGCCGCCCTGACCGGCTCCGGCGTATGCACGCACGGCCGCGGCTCGGCGGACTTCCGCCGCCGCAGTGCGCGCGGCAGGCTCAGCTCCAGATAGCCCTCGGCCTGCAGCGCCGCCAGGCCGATACGGGGGATGTCACGGCTGTTGCGGAAGACCACGAACCGGGGCTCCCAACGCGGCCGGAACTTGTCGTTGAACTTGTACAGCGACTCGATCTGGTACCAGCGGGACAGGAAGATCAGCAGCCCGCGCCAGATCCGGATGACCGGCCCCGCGCCGAGCTTCTCGCCGCGCTCCAGAGAGGAGCGGAAGACCGCGAAGTTCAGCGACACCTGCTTGATCTTGAGGTCCGGGGCGGCCTGCAGTGCGGCGACGATCAGCAGCTCGTTCATGCCGGGGTCGGCGCTGCGGTCACGGCGCATCAGCTCCAGGGAGATACCGCTGTCGCCCCACGGCACGAAGTGCTGCATCGCCTTGAGATCCCCGTACGGACCGGACTCCTCGCCCTCGCCCACCGGCAGATGAGCCGTGGCGATCACCGCGTCGCCGTCGGCCACCGCATCGATCCGGCCCAGCGCCATGGAGAAACCGCGCTCGGTGTCGGTGTCCCGCCAGGCGTTCGCGGCCTTCTGGATCTGCGTCAGTTCGGCCGGCTCCAGGTCGCGCACCCGCCGCACCCGGGTCTCGTAGCCGTTGCGCTCGATGCGCTTGACCATCTGCCGTACGTTGCGCATGGCGCGGCCGGTGAGGGTGAAGTCGGCCACGTCCACGATCGCCTCGTCGCCGAGCTCCAGCGCGTCCATACCGGTCTCCCGGGTCCACACCTGGCCGCCGGTCTCGCTGCAGCCGGTGACCGCCGGGGTCCAGGAGTGCGCCTTGGCCTCCTCCATGAAGCGCTCGATGGCGCCCGGCCAGGCCTCGACATCGCCTATCGGGTCGCCGCTGGCGAGCATGACACCGGAGATCACCCGGTAGCAGACCGCGGCCTTGCCGGTCGGCGAGAAGACCGCGCCCTTGTCGCGGCGCAGCGCGAAGTAGCCGAGCGAGTCGCGGGCGCCGTGCCGGGCGAGCAGCTCACGCAGCTGCTGCTCGTCGTCGTCGGTCAGCCGGGCCGCCGGGTGCTCGGGGCGGAAGGCGAGATACGCGGTGGTGGCGACCGTCAGCAGACCGAGCGCGCCGAGCGAGTAGCCGACGGTGTAGTCCACCTGCTGGGTGTAGGCGATCGGGCCCTCGAAGCCGAACAGGCCCCACAGGACGTGCCGGACGCGGTCCCAGACGGAGGGCGAGCCGACGATCTTGTTGGGGTGGGAGCTGACGATGACCATGCCGATGGCGAAGGAGGCACCGCCGAGGACGATGAGGTTGGCCACCGCCTTCCAGCGGCTGCGCGGGTCGGGCAGCGCCGCGAACTCCCTGCGGTGCCACACCAGGAACGCCAGGAGGGCCAGCGAGAGCACCGCGCCGAACACGGAGTGGCGGTACACCAGCTGAGCGGCGATCCCCACCGGGAGCAGCGCCACGGCCGCTCCCCAGGCCCGCCGCTTACGCCGCTTGAGCCCGTGGGCCAAAAGGAGCAGCAGGATGCCCACGACGATGGACGCGGCGGCCGCCAACGGGCTCACCGCGCCCGGCAGCACCTCGGCGAGGGCATGCATCCGGCTGTGCCGGAACCGCGGGAACACCCCGGCGGCCAGGTTCAGCAGGCCGACGACCACGCCGGCCGTGCCGACGCACGTCGGCACCGCTTCGGGCCGCGGGCCACGGAGCCAGCGTGGCGTTCGCCACGCAACCTTCTCCGACTTTTCGCCATCTAGCCTGTCAGACATCACTTTCCCGTCGCCCCGGTCGAGAGAACGTGCGAGCCTTGTCGCAGCATCTGGACTTTTTGCGCCCTGTATGACGGCGTTTCAGGGCTCGGGGTTCCATTAGCGGTACGGATGGCCCGGCCGCCCGGAAGAAAGCACCACATGGGTCTCACCAGTAAGAAAGTGCTGCTTCTTGCCGTCCTCGTCGCGGTGGCACTGTTCATCCTCACCGTTTGGCTCTGGCCCCGCCTCTCCAAGGCGAACTGGCGTGCCGTCCTCGGCCGTGTCGGACTCCTGGTGGCGACCCAGCTCTGCCTCTTCGCCGTGATCGGCCTGTACGCCAACAACTCCTTCGGCTTCTACGCGTCCTGGGCCGACCTCTTCGGCCAGGAGCAGGAGCCGGGCGTGGTCACCAACTATCAGACGGGGCCGAACGGCACCAAGCTGCAGATGCTGGGTACCGAGCGGGTCAGCGTCCAGCACGGCTCGCGCCCGGCGGCCGGCGGCCGGATCGACAAGGTGGTGATCCGCGGCGAACACTCCCAGATCGCCAGCCCCGCCTTTGTCTATCTGCCGCCGCAGTACTTCCAGAAGAAATACGCGGACAAGAAATTCCCGGTGGCTCTGGTGCTCACCGGGTACCCGGGCACCGCCCAGGCGCTCTACAAGAAGCTGCATTTCCCGCAGACCGAGCACGAGCTGCTCAAGCGGCACAAGATGCAGCCGACCGTCCTGGTGATGATGCGTCCGACGGTCGCGCCGCCCCGCGACACCGAGTGCGTGGACATACCGAACGGCCCGCAGACCGAGACCTTCTTCACCAAGGACCTGCGCGCGGATATCTCCGAGCACTACCGAATAGGGCGCGAGGCCAGGAACTGGGGTGTCATCGGAGACTCCACCGGCGGCTACTGCGCGCTGAAGATGGCTATGCGCCACCCCGACGCGTACTCCAGCGCCGTCGCCCTCTCCGGCGCCTACAAGACCCCCCTCGACGCCACCACCGGTGACCTCTTCGGCGGCAACTCACAGCTGCAGCGCGAGAACAATCTGCTGTGGCGTCAGCGGCACCTGCCCGCCCCCGAGGTGAACCTGCTGGTCACCAGCAGCAAGCAGGGCGAGGGGAATTACCACCAGACGCTGCGGTTCATCCAGCAGACGAAGTCGCCGAGCCGGATCTCGTCGATCATCCTCGACAGCGGCGGCCACAACTTCAACACCTGGCGCCGGGAGATCCCGGCCGCCCTGGAGTGGCTGGGCAACCACCTCAAGGCCTGACGGGCCGGCAGCCGTCCCGTTGCGGCCCCGCCCGCGGCCGGGCCCCTCAGCAGCGTCTGGGGGCCCGGCCGTCGGTGTTCCGGGCCGTGCGCCTCAGCGGGCCAGTATCAGGCTCATCGCCTCGGCACGGGTGGCGGCGTCGCGCAGCTGGCCGCGCACGGCCGACGTCGTCGTCTTGGCACCCGGCTTGCGCACCCCGCGCATCGTCATGCACATGTGTTCGCACTCGATGACGACGATCACGCCGCGCGGCTCCAGGATCTCCATCAGCGAGTCCGCGATCTGCGTGGTCAGCCGCTCCTGGACCTGCGGACGCCGGGCGTAGACATCGACCAGCCGGGCCAGCTTGGACAGGCCGGTGATCTTGCCGTCGGCGGACGGGATGTAGCCGACGTGCGCCACACCGACGAAGGGCACGAGGTGGTGCTCGCAGCTGGAGACCAGCTCGATGTCCTTGACCAGCACCATTTCGTCATGACCGAGGTCGAAGGTGGTCGTCAGCACGTCCTCGGGCTTCTGGTACAGCCCGGCGAAGATCTCCTTGTACGCGCGGGCCACCCGTGCCGGCGTCTCCAGCAGCCCCTCGCGGTCCGGGTCCTCGCCCACCGCGATGAGCAGCTCGCGTACGGCGTTCTCGGCGCGCTTCTCGTCGAATATGCCGATCTTGCCGTCGACGTTGAGCGTCACAGGGTCGGTCATGTGGTGCCTCGTTCCTTCTGCGCCCGCTCGAATTCGCGGAGGAATCGCGAAATGCCGCGCCCCCCAGGCTAAACCTGGGGGGCGCGGCGTTTATTCCGGGGCCCGGGGGCCGCGGGATCAGCTCTCGGGACGCTGCTCCTCGGGGGCTTCCGCCTTTTCCGTGGAGACGGTGGCGGTCGTGGTCACCGAGCCGTTGGCCGGGGTCAGCTCCCGCGGCGAGAGCACCGGCGGGCGGCTGGAAGGCGTACGACGCGAGGAGCCGGTCCACGCCGGGCGGGCCGGGCGCTTGACCACGTGCTTGAAGAGCTCGGCGATCTCCTCCTTGTTGAGGGTCTCCTTCTCCAGCAGCGTCAGCACCAGGTTGTCCAGCACATCGCGGTTCTCGACCAGGATCTCCCACGCCTCGTTGTGCGCGGTCTCGATGAGCCTCTTGACTTCCTCATCGACCAGCGCGGCGACCTCTTCCGAGTAGTCGCGCTGGTGACCCATCTCACGGCCCAGGAAGGGCTCGGCGTTGTCGGTGCCGAACTTGATCGCGCCGAGCCGCTCGGTCATGCCGTATTGCGTGACCATCGCGCGGGCCGTGGCCGTGGCCTTCTCGATGTCGTTCGCGGCGCCCGTGGTCGGGTCGTGGAAGACCAGTTCCTCCGCCGCGCGGCCGCCCAGCATGTACGCCAGCTGGTCGAGCATCTCGTTGCGGGTGGTGGAGTACCTGTCCTCGTCGGGCAGGACCATGGTGTAGCCCAGCGCCCGTCCGCGGGACAGGATCGTGATCTTGTGTACCGGGTCGGAGTTCGGTGAGGCCGCCGCGACCAGGGCGTGTCCGCCCTCGTGGTACGCGGTGATCTTCTTCTCCTTCTCGGACATGATCCGGGTCCGCTTCTGCGGGCCGGCCACGACGCGGTCGATCGCCTCGTCCAGGAAGTGGTTGCTGATCAGCTTCTCGTCGCTCCGGGCCGTCAGCAGCGCGGCCTCGTTGAGCACGTTGGACAGATCGGCACCGGTGAAGCCGGGGGTGCGCTTGGCGACGGCCGAGAGGTCGACGTCCGGCGTGACCGGCTTGCCCTTCTGGTGGACCTTGAGGATTTCGAGACGGCCCTGCAGGTCCGGACGGTCGACGGCGATCTGCCGGTCGAAACGGCCGGGGCGCAGCAGCGCCGGGTCGAGGATGTCCGGACGGTTCGTGGCGGCGATCAGGATCACGCCGCCCTTCACGTCGAAGCCGTCCATCTCGACCAGGAGCTGGTTCAGGGTCTGCTCGCGCTCGTCGTGGCCACCGCCCAGGCCCGCACCGCGGTGCCGGCCGACGGCGTCGATCTCGTCGACGAAGACGATCGCCGGGGCGTTCGCCTTGGCCTGCTCGAAGAGGTCACGGACACGGGAGGCACCGACACCGACGAACATCTCGACGAAGTCGGAGCCGGAGATCGAGTAGAACGGGACGCCCGCCTCGCCGGCGACGGCGCGTGCGAGCAGCGTCTTGCCCGTTCCGGGCGGGCCGTACAGCAGCACGCCCTTCGGGATCTTGGCGCCGACGGCCTGGAACTTCGCCGGCTCCTGGAGGAACTCCTTGATCTCGTGGAGCTCCTCGACGGCCTCGTCCGACCCCGCGACGTCCGAGAACGTCGTCTTGGGGGTGTCCTTGGTGATGAGCTTCGCCTTCGACTTCCCGAAGTTCATCACCCGGGAGCCGCCGCCCTGCATCTGATTCATCAGGAACAGGAAGACGACCACGATGAGGACGAAGGGGAGCAGCGAAAGCAGCACACCGACGAACGGGTTCTGCTTCGACGGGGAGACGGTGTACCCGTCCTTGATCTCGCCGGTCTGGTATTTGGCCTGCAGGTTCTTGGCCACGTCGACGCCTTGGTCGCCGATGTAGCTCGCCTGGAGCTTGTTCGAGCCCTCAATCTTGTTGGAGCCCGACAGCTCGATCTTGATCTTGTTCTCGTCACCGGTCGTCAGCTCGGCGGATTTCACCTTGTTGTCAGCGATCGCCTTGACGACCTGACCGGTGTCCACCGTCTTGTAGCCGCCGGACGAGCCGACGACCTGCATCAACACGACCACGGCGAGGACGGCCAGCACGATCCACATGACCGGCCCACGGAAGTATCGCTTCACGTCCATCCATACGGAGCCGCTAAGGCCCCGTCCCTCCTGCCACAGTGAGGCACAACGCCCTTGGGAGGGCTGGTCGTGCGTACGGTGTATTACTGGCCCGAAAAAGAACTGCCTTCGGACGGTACCCCAGCATTGTCACCCGGCGCCTGCGCCGAGGGTGAACATGCAGCCGAGGATTCCGTTCTCCCTGCTCCAACGGCGGGAAGCCCCGAAGGGTTCCCGCCGGCCCGCAGGGAGCCGGTCCGAGCCCCGTCCGGCCACGTCGGCCGGACGGGCGCGGGGAGCGCCCTCAGCCGCCGTAGACGTGCGGCGCGAGAGTACCGACGAACGGCAGATTGCGGTACTTCTCCGCGAAGTCGAGGCCGTATCCCACCACGAATTCGTTGGGGATGTCGAAGCCGATCCACTTCACATCGATGGCGACCTTGGCCGCGTCCGGCTTGCGCAGCAGCGTGCAGACCTCCAGCGAGGCCGGCTCCCGCGAGCCGAGGTTCGACAGCAGCCACGACAGCGTCAGGCCGGAGTCGATGATGTCCTCGACGATCAGAACGTGCTTGCCCTTGATGTCGGTGTCGAGATCCTTGAGGATCCGGACCACGCCGGAGGACTGGGTGCCCGCGCCGTACGACGACACGGCCATCCAGTCCATCGTGACGGGGGTGGACAGCGCGCGCGCCAGGTCCGCCATGACCATCACGGCGCCCTTGAGGACACCGACGATGAGCAGGTCCTTGCCCGCGTACTCCGCGTCGATCTTCGCGGCCAGATCAGCCAGCTTCGTGTCGATCTCTTGCTTGCTGATGAGTACCGACTGAAGGTCGGAACCCATGTCCTTGTCGTCCACCCGTGCCACTCTCGCTCTGTTCGGTGTTCGCGTCAGTCGTGAGACTTCGGATGCGGGGCAGCGTCTGCGGCTCAGCCCTGCCGAATCACCAGTCTGCCACCCTGCCGTCGCACACCTACGCGCCCGGGGAGGTTGATGGCCCCCTGCCCCCTCCAGGCCGTGATCAGGCGGTCCACTTCCTCGATGTGGCGGGCGAAGAGCGAACCGGCCGGTGAGCCGGCGCCGATGACGGCCCGGCGCAGCACCCGGCGGCGTACCGCGGGAGGCAGGGCGAAGAGGGCCGCGATGTCGAGGGTGCCGGTGTCGTCGAGGACCGTGTCCTCCGCGTCGGCGGCCCAGGCGTCCAGGGCGTCGGCGTCGTCGCGGGAGAGCTGGGCGGTACGGGCCAGCGCCTCGACGACGCCCTTGCCGAGCGCCTTCTCCAATGCGGGCAGGCCCTCGTGGCGGAGCCGTGAGCGGGTGTAGGCGGGGTCGGCGTTGTGCGGGTCGTCCCAGACGGGCAGCGACTGGATCAGGCAGGCCTTGCGGGCGGTCTGGCGGTCCACGTCGAGGAAGGGCCGGCGGTAGCGGCCGTCCCTGCCGCTGGTCGCGGCCATACCGGAGAGCGAGCGGGTCCCGGATCCGCGGGCGAGACCGAGCAGCACCGTTTCCGCCTGGTCGTCGCGGGTGTGGCCGAGGAGGACCGCGGTGGCGCCGTGGCGCTCCGCGATGGTGTCCAGGGCGGCGTAACGGGCGTCGCGGGCGGCGGCTTCCGGCCCACCCACCCGTCGCCCCCCACCACCCCGGTACGAGGCGCCGTGCGCCACCCGATGGGATTCGCCCACGTGGACGGCGACGACCTCGACCGGGTCCAGCCGCAGGCCCCGCAGCCGCAGGGCGACCTCGGCGGCGCGGAGGTCCGAGCCCTCCTGGAGGCCGTGGTCGATGGTGACGCCCCCGGCGCGGACGCCGAGCTTGGGGGCCTCGAAGGCGAGAGCGGAGGCGAGCGCCATCGAGTCGGCGCCGCCGGAGCAGGCGACGAGCACGAGCGGGGGCTCGTGCCGGTCCTGCGCGCAGTGGTGGGTGAGGACGTCGTGGAGTACGCGGCGGACCGCCAGGCGTATCGCGGCGACCGCTGGATGGGGACCCATGTCCGTTTCCAATCGTTCAGCTGGGGAGCCTCGGGCCGGTGAGGGCAACTTCGTCACACAGAGTGCCTAGATGGTGACAGAGGCGAGCGGTTCCCCGAGCATTGCACGCCTATCCATCCGTAACGGTCCCTCAGACGGGTGATTGAAGGGGCGCGCTACTGCCACCCGGCGTGCCCAGCTCACGCCGTTCGCTTACGGTGCCCCGTCCGCCTTGCGGTGCACCCGCGCGATCCAGTCCGCCGGTTTGGCGATCTCTTGTTTGGTCGGGAGGGTGTTCGGCGACGTCCAGACGCGGTTGAAGCCGTCCATGCCGGCCTCCTCGACGACCGCGCTGACGAACCGCTCACCGTCGCGGTACTGCCGCAGCTTGGCGTCCAGGCCGAGCAGCTTGCGCAGCGCCTGGTCCAGCCGCCCGGCGCCGCTGGCCCGGCGCTTCTGGAACTTCTCCCGGATCTCGGCGACCGACGGCACGACATCGGGCCCCACGCCGTCCATCACGTAGTCGGCGTGGCCCTCCAGCAGGGACATCACCGCGGTCAGCCGGCCGAGGATCTCGCGCTGCGCGGGCGTCTGGACGAGGTCGACGAGGGAGCGGCTGCCCTCGTCCTCACCCTCCTCGCCCTCGGGCTTGGCGCCGGCCAGCGACTGGGCGGCCTCGCGCAGCCGCTCCAGAAGGGTGCCCGGATCGATGTCCGTCTCGCCGAGGAACGCCTGGATCTCACCCTCGATGTGGTCCCGCAGCCACGGAACGGCGGTGAACTGGGTGCGGTGGGTCTCCTCGTGGAGGCACACCCACAGCCGGAAGTCGTGCGGTTCCACCTCCAGTTCGCGCTCCACGTGCACGATGTTCGGCGCGACGAGCAGCAGCCGGCCGCCCTGTGCCGCGGCCGGCAGATCCCGGGAGGCCGGTGCGAAGGTCTCGTACTGGCCGAGGACCCGCGAGGCCAGGAACGACAGCAGCATGCCCAGCTCGACGCCGGTCACCTTGCCGCCCACCGCGCCGAGCACCGCGCCGCCGGGCACCGCCGAGCGGCGGTCCTCCATCTTGGCCAGCAGCGGCTTGAGCACGGCCCGGAACCCGGCGACGTTCGCCTTGATCCAGCCGGGCCGGTCCACGACGAGGACCGGCGTGTCATGCGGCGCGTCGCCCGTCGCGTCGGGCTGTGCCATCCGCGTGAAGGCACGGACGTGCGCCTCGGAGGACTTGGCGTGCTTGCGCAGCTCGGCGACGATCGCGCGCGCCTCGTCCCGGCTCACCTCCGGCCCCGGCCGCACGAAACGGGTCGCGGTCGCGACCGCGAGATTCCAGTCGACCATCTCGGTTCCACCGATGCTCGTCATGAGTTCACCGTACGTGGGCGCTCCGCTGTGGGGTAGCGGACCACGTTTTTGGCTTTCCCGCCGTGGTGCCGGCGCACCGTGGCGCCCGCGGCGGACCGGTCCGCCGCGGGGGGCCGTGGGTGCGGTGTCGGGCCTTGCCGGGTCTAGCGGCAGCCGCAGTTGGCCACCGCTGAGGCGAGTTTGTCGAGGGCGTTCTGGGCGCCCTGGGGGTCGGAGGTGCCGGTGGTCATGAAGGAGAAGACGAGGAGCCGGCCGTCGGCGTCGACGACGCTGCCGGCCAGGGTGTTCACGCCGGTGAGGGTGCCCGTTTTGGCCCGTACGGCGCCGGCGCCGGCGCTCTCCCCCCGGTAGCGGTTGCTGAGGGTGCCGGTGAAGGCGGCCACCGGCAGGCCGGTGACGACGGGGCGCAGCGCGGGCCGGTCGGGCGACGAGGCCTGCAGCAGGAGGTGGGAGAGCAGGGCGGCGCTGACCTTGTCGTCGCGGTCGAGGCCGCTGCCGTCCTCGAAGACGGCGCCGGACAAGGGCAGGTGCTGCCGTTCGAGGGCGGTGTGTACGGCCTTTCCGGCGCCGGCGAAGCTGGCCGGCTGCCGCGCGGCCAGGGCGGTCTGGCGGGCCAGGGCCTCGGCGATGTCGTTGTCGCTGTAGGTGAGCATCCGCTCGACGAGCGCGGACAGCGGCAGGGAGCGGACGGTGGCGATCCGGTCGGGCTTCTTGGGGGCCTTGGCGCCGGCGGGGTCGCCGTCGACGGTGATGCCGCGCTCGTGGAGCAGCCCGGCGAAGGTGCGGGCCGCGGCGTGGGCCGGGTCGGTGTCGCGGGGGGCGGTGCCGTGCTCGGAGTCGTCGAGGCGCGCCTCGTCGGTCATCAGGGCGGTGACGGGGGCGATGTTCTCGTTCGGGCCGATGGGGTGCTCGACGGGGCCCGCGTACGCGCCGGTGTCGTAGCCGAGGCTGACCTTGGTGGTGTGGCGCTGCTTGAGGGTGCGGGCGGTGGCGTCGGCGAGGGCGCGCAGATTCGCGGGCTGTTCCTCGGCGCCCGGCCGCGGGGCGCGGGCGGTGAGGGTGGGGTCGCCGCCGCCGACCAGGATGATGCGGTTCTTGCCGCCCATGACGACGGTCGTGTCGATGCGGTGGTCGGGTCCGAGCGCGGAGAGCGCGGCGACGGCGGTGGCGAGCTTGACGGTGGAGGCGGGGGTGGCGGCCGTGCCCTGGCGCTCGCCGAAGACCTCGCGGCCCGCGGCGACGTCCAGGACGGAGGCCGTGCGCAACGGGCCGAGCGCCGGGTCCTTCAACAGCGGTGCGAGCGCGTCGGCCAGCCCGGCGTCGGTGGGCACGGGGGCCGCGCCACGGCCCGCGGCGCCGTGCACCACACCGCCGAGCGCGGGCAGCACGGGCGGGGCGCTGGGTGCCGGACCGGGGTCGGCGGCGTGATGCTCACCACTGGCACCGTCCATCGAGCCCGCCTCCGCGCGCTCGGCCGTACGCTGACCCGAGTCCCACGGTCCGGCCGCCGCCACCGCGGCGAGCGCGACCGCCAGGCCGGTGGCTGCCGATACCGCCGTCAGCCGCCAGGTCTGCTGGGTATGGCGCGGTGTGGCCTGCCAGGCCTGCCGCGCGGCATCGACCGCTGTCTGCGCAGACCGGACCGCCACGTGCGTCGCCGCCCGCGCGGACCGCTCCGCCGACTGCCATCTGACCTGCCACTTTCCGGTCTCCGGCACCTCGGACCAGCCCCTTTCGCCACCACACACCTGCGTGGGGGACACTTAATCACCAGACGTATGTGTTGATCATGGAGGAGCCACCCGTGGAGTTCGACGTCACCATCGAGATCCCGAAGGGTTCGCGGAACAAGTACGAGGTGGACCACGAGACCGGTCGGATCCGCCTGGACCGTCGACTCTTCACCTCGACCAGCTACCCGGCCGACTACGGCTTTGTCGAGAACACCCTGGGCGAGGACGGCGACCCGCTCGACGCCCTGGTCATCCTGGACGAGCCGACCTTCCCCGGCTGCCTCATCAAGTGCCGCGCCATCGGCATGTTCCGGATGACGGACGAGGCCGGCGGCGACGACAAGCTGCTGTGCGTACCGGCGTCCGACCCGCGTGTGGAGCACCTGCGGGACATCCACCACGTATCGGAGTTCGACCGCCTGGAGATCCAGCACTTCTTCGAGGTCTACAAGGACCTGGAGCCCGGCAAGTCCGTCGAGGGCGCCAACTGGGTCGGCCGCACCGAGGCCGAGGCCGAGATCGAGGCCTCGTACAAGCGCCTTGAGGCACAGGGCGGCAAGCACTGACGCAGTCGTGCCGTTCCGGCGTGCGGCGGGGGATTTCTGACCGCGACGCGCCGGGGTCTGCGCGCTGATTTTCTTACGCGAACGGGCGGCACCCGGTTGGGTTGCCGCCCGTTGTGCGTGTCGGGGGCGGGCCGCCAGGTGTCGCGGTCCCGCGCTGATCCGAAAGCCGCGGCTAGAAGCCGCGGGTGCGCTTGGCGGCGCGACGGCCGGTGCCGGCCTCCTGGAGGCCGGGCGCCCGCAGGAACAGCCGCGCGACCTCGGCGCCGAGGTTGACCCCCACCGCGATGGCCAGCGCCAGCGAGACGGCCTGGACCAGGGACGTGAGGCCCTGCGGCAGATGCCCCTGGGCGAAGTTGAGCAGGCCGAAGTACGTGGCACTACCGGGCAGCAGCGGGCCGATGGCCGCGGTGACGTACGGCAACGCGGACGCATAGCGGTAACGCGAGAGCAACTGGCCGAAGAGGCCGACCAGTCCGGCCGCGATCGCGGTGGCGGGCACGGGGTTCATTCCGACGACGTAGGCGAGCGCGCCGTACACGACCCAGGCGACGCCACCGTTCAAGGTCGCAAAGGCCACGGTGTTGCGTTCCTGCTGGAGCAGCACGCAGAACGCCAGCGCCAGCAGCATGGACGCGACGATCTGCACCAGCGGCTCGTTGTACACCCCCAGCGTCTCCTCGGGGTTGAGCCGACGGAGGCCGGGGTTCAGCTGAAGACCGATGTAGAGCACGCTGAGCACGCCGACGACGATGCCGACGATGAGGTAGCCGACCTCCAGCAGACGGGCGGCGGCGGTGATGTAGTAGCCGGTCAGCCCGTCGTGGACGCCGGCGACCAGTGCCCGCCCCGGGATCAGCGCGAACAGGCCACCGGTGATCACCGCGGACGCCTGCACATTGGCGTGCGCCAGACCGAAGGCGACGCCCACCGCGGCGGGCGGCATCGCGGCGACCACGAACTGGTAGAACTCCGGCAGCCCGCGCGCGGACGCGAGCCAGGCCAGCCGGTCGCCGAGCATCGAGCCCACCGCGGCCGCGACGAACACCAGCAGCCCGCCGCCGACCAGCATGGAGGCGGCACCGGACAGCAGCCCGGAGGCCACCGTCAGCGCCCAGCTCGGGTAGGGGTGGCGGTTACGGCGGATCTCGGCGAGGCCGCGGTAGGCCTCTTCGAGGGTGATGCCCTCGGACGCGATCTCGTCGACGAGCCGGAAGACCGCGGAGAGCCGGTTGTAGTCGACGCCGCGGCGCCGCACCGTCCGGCTGGCCGTGACCGGGTCGTCGACCAGCGACGGCTGGTAGGAGATCGACAGCAGCGTGAAGGTGACGGTCGGCTCGACGCGCTGCAGCCCGTAGGCGTGCGCGACGCCGAACATCGCGGCCTCGACGTCCTCCGCGCCCTCACCACCGGCGAGCAGGATCTCCCCGATACGCAGCGTCAGGTCGAGCACGCGGGGTACGGCCGGTCCGGTCTCGTCGTCGGCCCGCTCGGAGCGCTCGGGGACCGGCCGCTCCCCCACCGGCATCCGGAGCATCGTCCGCATCCGGTCCTGCCAGGGAGCCTCCTTGGTGAGGCGGACGGCAGGGATGCCGTGCGGCGGGGTGAAGGCGTAGCTCAGGGCGGTGGAGCCGGCGGGCATCGGGGTCTGGCCGGTGGTGCTGCTGGGGCGCGCGAACGCCGAGCCCTCCTGTTCGGCCGCGGTTTCCGGGCGCAGGCCGGAAGGCAGCGCGAACTCCGAGGTGGGGTGCTCGTCCTCGGGGAGCGGCGGATAGGGCACGCCCAGCGGCGGGGTGAAGGCGCTGTGCGCCTCGTCCGGATGTGGCTTGCGCTCCTCGGAACCGGTCTGGTCCGAGGATCCGCTGCTGCTGCCACTGCCGCTCGTGCCGCGCTGGCCGCGTTGTGGGTCCGACGCCACGGGTCTTCGCTCTCCTCGTAAGCCTCCTGACGGATGACAAGGACACGATGCCTGATGAGGGTGGACCGCGCGTGCTCGGGGGCGACGTTTTCGGCTACCGGTTCGTAGGCACTGTGCCGGTGGAGCACGCTGTCGGCGGCCCCGCCGTGGCGCCTGCGGCGGGCGGTCGGCCGCCGGGGTGTGGGGGCGGCGACGGGCCGGGGGCTCTCGCCCGGTCGTCAGCGCTTGGCGTGGCGGCCGCGGCGGGTGTCGGGGGCGGCGCCGTGGGGACGGTCGGCAGGACGGACCGGGGCGGGCTCGTTCTTGGCCTTGCCGCGGGCGCGGAGGTACTCGATGGCGATCGGTACGACGGAGATCAGCACGATCGCGATCAGGATCAGCTCGATGTGCTTGTGGACGAACGCGATGTTCCCCAGCGAGGCGCCGAGCAGCGTGACACCGGCGCCCCACAGTGCGCCGCCGATGAGGTTGAAGGTGAGGAAGGAGCGGTAGTTCATCCGGCTCACACCGGCGATGATCGGCGTGAAGGTCCGCACGATCGGCACGAAGCGGGCCAGGATCAGCGACTTGGGGCCGTGCTTCTCGAAGAAGGCATGCGCCTTCTCGACGTTCTCCTGCTTGAAGAGGCGCGAGTCGGGGCGCTTGAAGAGCGAGGGGCCGACCTTGCGGCCGAAGAGATACCCCGCCTGGTCACCGAGGACGGCAGCCAGGACGACCAGGGAGCACACCATCCACAGCGGCGAGTCCAGCTTGTTCGTCGTCACCAGCAGACCGGTGGTGAACAGCAGCGAGTCGCCCGGCAGGAAGAAGCCGATCAGCAGGCCGGACTCCGCGAAGACGATGAACAGGACGCCGGCCAGGCCGAAGGTCGCGATCAGAAAGTCCGGGTCCAGCCACTGGGGGCCGAGCGCGAGAGTATTCACAGGGTGAAGGCTCCTGGGTCGAGGGCGCCGGATCGTGCGGTGCGACGAGGGAAGCGACGAGGGTGCAGGCGCAGGTGCGGCCCAAAACTATCAACGCCGGGTGACTCCCCTTGGTTCCAGGCGGGCCCTGGGGCCCCACCCGAGCGCCCCCGACCGCTGGCCGCGCCCGGAGGGCCGGGTGATGCTGGCCGCAAGGAGGTGCGCGCGATGGGCATCGAGGAGTACGGCGGCGGACAGCATGCGCAGTCCGACGTCCTGGTGGTGACGACCAACGACGTCCCGGGGTTTCACGTGGAACGGGTCATCGGCGAGGTCTTCGGCCTGACCGTGCGCTCGCGCCACCTCGGCAGCCAGATCGGCGCGGGCCTGAAGTCGATGATCGGCGGCGAGCTGCGCGGCCTGACCAAGACCCTGGTCGAGACCCGTAACCAGGCGATGGAACGGCTGGTGGAGCAGGCCCGCTCGCGCGGTGCGAATGCGGTGCTGATGTTCCGCTTCGATGTCACGGAGGCCGCGGACGTGGGCACCGAGGTGTGCGCCTACGGGACGGCCGTGGTGCTCTCTCCGCAGGGCTGAGCGCCTGGCCGGGCGTGCGGAGGGCGGCGCTCCGGCCGGTGCCGAGCAGGCCGTACGGGCCGGGGGCGCGCTTCCCCGGCCCGTACGGATCACAGGTGGCGGACGGCGTTGGCCAGCATCGCGTCGCGCAGGTAGACGGCCAGGCCGGGCCTGATGGCCTCGTAGGTGGCGGTGAACCGCTCGTCCGCGACGTACATCTCGCCGAGTCCGCTGTGGATCTCGTAGGTGCAGTCGTAGTACGCCCCGCTGATGAACCGCCGGTGCTGCTCCGCGACATCCATGGCCGCCTCGGAGTCCGCCGGCACCTCCCGCGCGAGCAGGTCCGCCATCGCGCGGTGGAGGGCGTCGAACTCCGCCGTCAGCCGCTTCCAGTCGTCCTTGGTGTACGCGGCCGCCCTGCGCTGCGACTCCTTGTAGGCGTCCGTGCCGCCCCAGCGCTCCTCGGCCTCCGCGGCGTGGTCTTCGGGGTCGAAGTCCCCGAAGACCTCGAACTTCTCTTCCGGTGTGAGCCGTACCTTCATCCTGCGTGCCTCCATCGCGTGTTCGACGGCGGCGGCCATCTCCTCAAGTCTGCCGATCCGCCCGGTCAGCAGGTCGTGCTGGCGCCGCAGATGTTCCTGCGGATCCGCGTGCGGGTCGTCCAGGAGGACCGCGACCTCGTCGAGCGGAAACCCGAGCTCCCGGTAGAACAGGATCTGCTGCAGCCGGTCCAGGTCGTCCTCGCCGTAGCGCCGGTGACCTGCGTGGTTGCGCTCGCCGGGCAGCAGCAGCCCGATCTCGTCGTAGTGGTGCAAGGTGCGCACCGTGACCCCGGCGAAGGCGGCGACCTGCCCTACCGCGTAGCTCATATCCGCTCCCTTCTCGGTGCGCCCTCCACGATGTGTCCTCACGTCACGTGAGGTGCAAGTCCGCATCATGAAAAGCCGGTGAGGCGGCGGACGCGGGGATGAGATCCTGCCGCACATGCTGGGGATAACGGATCTGTCCACGTATCTGGTGGGGCTCGCACTGATCATTCTGCTGCCGGGCCCGAATTCGCTGTACGTCGTCTCGGTGGCGGCCCGGCGCGGCCCGCGGGTCGCCTACCGGGCGGCGGCCGGTGTGCTGTGCGGTGACACGGTGCTGATGACGCTGTCGGCCGGCGGGGTGGCCTCGCTGCTGCAGACCAGCCCGGTGCTGTTCGCCGTCGTGAAGTTCGCCGGCGCGGGCTATCTGACGTGGCTGGCGGTCGGGATGCTGCGCGGCGCCTGGGCGCTGTGGCGCGGCCGGGAGGCACGGAGGGCCGAGCGGCGGGGCGAGGCCCCCGAGGCGCCGAAGGAGACGGTGGAGCGGCCGTACCGCAGGGCGCTGGTGGTCAGCCTGCTCAACCCCAAGGCGATTCTGTTCTTCATCTCCTTCTTCGTGCAGTTCGTCGACCCGTCCTATGCCCATCCGGTGCTGTCGTTCCTGACGCTGGGTGCCTGGGCGCAGCTGTTCAGCTTCACGTATCTGTCGGTCCTGATCTTCAGCGGGACGTTTCTGGCGGCGACCTTCCGGCGCCGCAAGCGGCTGACGGCCGGGCTGTCCGCGGGCGCGGGCGCGGCCTTCCTCGGCTTCGCCGCGAAGCTGTCGCTGGCCACCACGAGCTGAGCCGGCGCCGGGCGGGCAGGCCCGGCTCCACTGCGCAGACGCGGATACGGGCGGGTGGCGGTCCTCCGGGACGGCCGCCCGCCCCTTGCGCTTCCACTGGGTGAACCCTGGAGGCCACGCACCCCTTATGCCCTTATTGTCGGGTTCCAGGAGGTGCCCATGCCCGTGCATGACGTGAAGGTCGCCGTCATCTACTACTCCTCGACCGGCACCATCGCCGAGCTCGCCCGGCGGATCGCGGACGCCGCCGAGCACGCCGGAGCCGATGTGCGACTGCGCCGGACCGCGGAACTCGCCCCGCAGACCGCGATCGACGCCAACCCGGCATGGGCGGCGAACGCCGCGGCCACCGCCGACATCATGGAGGCCACCCACGAGGACATGCTCTGGGCGGACGCGGTGATCTTCGGGACCCCCACCCGCTTCGGGAATGTGACCTCGCAGCTCAAGCAGTACATCGACACCCTGGGCGGCCTCTGGCGGCAGGGCAAACTGGCCGACAAGGTCTACAGCGGCTTCACCGCGAGTGCCACCAAGCACGGCGGCCAGGAGTCCACCCTGCTCGCGCTCTACCACACCGTCCACCATTTCGGCGGCATCCTCGTGACACCGGGCTACACCGAGCCGGCGAAGTTCACCGACGGCAATCCCTACGGCACCTCCCACGTCGGCGGCCCGGACACCCCGCTCGACGACGAGGCACGCACCGCGGCCCGCATCCAGGCCGAGCGCGTAGTGAAATTCACGAAGGCCATCAAACACGGCCTTTCACCGGCCAGTTGACGGGTAGTGGCGACAGATGACTCTGCACAAAGGCGCATCGGCATCCGACCGTAAGCACATCGGGCACCCGGTCAACCCTTTCTACGGCGAGGCCGACCCGGTCGCCGGCATGGAGACCTCGCCACCGCGGCACACCCTGCCCGACGGTCCCATCTCCCCGCACACCGCCTATCAGTTCGTGCACGACGAGCTGATGCTGGACGGCAACTCCCGGCTGAACCTGGCGACGTTCGTCACGACCTGGATGGAGCCGCAGGCCGGCGTGCTGATGGCGGAGTGCCGGGACAAGAACATGATCGACAAGGACGAGTACCCGCGCACCGCCGAACTGGAGAGGCGGTGTGTGGCGATGCTCGCCCACTTGTGGCACGCCCCCGATCCGTCGGCCGCCATCGGCTGCTCCACCACCGGGTCGAGCGAGGCCTGCATGCTCGCCGGCATGGCCCTCAAGCGGCGCTGGATGCGGCGGAACAAGGACCGGTATCCGGACCGGGCCCGGCCCAACCTCGTCATGGGGGCCAACGTCCAGGTCTGCTGGGAGAAGTTCTGCAACTTCTGGGAGGTCGAGGCACGCATGGTCCCGATGGAGGGCGACCGCTTCCATCTGGATGCGGACTCCGCCGCCGGGCTGTGCGACGAGAACACCATCGGCGTGGTGGCGATCCTCGGCTCGACGTTCGACGGGTCGTACGAGCCGGTGTCCGAGATCTGCGCGGCGCTCGACGAGATCCAGAAGCAGCAGGGCTGGGACATCCCGGTCCATGTGGACGGCGCGTCCGGCGCCATGATCGCCCCGTTCCTCGACCCGGAGCTGGTCTGGGACTTCCGGCTGCCGCGGGTCGCCTCCATCAACACCTCGGGGCACAAATACGGCCTGGTCTACCCGGGCGTCGGCTGGGCTCTGTGGCGCGATGGGGAGGCGCTGCCCGAGGAGCTGGTCTTCCGCGTCAACTACCTGGGCGGCGATATGCCGACCTTCGCGCTCAACTTCTCCCGGCCCGGCGCCCAGGTCGTCGCGCAGTACTACACGTTTCTGAGGCTCGGCCGGGCCGGCTTCCGCGCCGTACAGCAGGCGACCCGCGACGTGGCCCGTTCGATGGCCGAACGGATCAGCGCGCTGGGCGACTTCAGCATGCTGACCCACGGCGACCAGCTGCCGGTCTTCGCCTTCACGACCGCGGACGACGTCACCGCCTTCGACGTCTTCGACGTCTCCCGGCGGATGAAGGAGCGCGGCTGGCTGATCCCCGCCTACACCTTCCCCCCGAAACGCGAGGACCTGTCCGTCCTGCGGGTGGTCTGCCGCAACGGCTTCTCCATGGACCTCGCCGACCTGTTCCTCACCGACCTGGAAAAGCTGCTGCCCGAACTCCGCGAACAGGCGGAGCCGTTGCAGCGCCCGGCGAACGTCGCGACGGCGTTCCACCACTAGCCGCGGCGGAAACCGCTCCGCCGCGAAGGCGCGAGGACCCCCCGTTCAGTCAAACGTGATCAAGAGGTCTTTTTCGCGACGCCGCCACCACCCGTGCGCCCGGAATCCCCGTCGCCCTCAGGGCCCTCTTCCCCCTCAGGGTCCGCTCCCCCCTCAGGGTCTCCTTCCCCCCCAGCCCCCACGCCCTCCTCGGAGCCCACACCCTTCGTCGCGTACGGGTTCTCCTGCCCCTCGGTGAGTACGCCGACGAACGGCTCCCCCTCGCCGGCGAAGACATACGCCCCGCCCTCGATCCGCTCGATCAGCCCCCGTGTCCATGCGGCGCCGCTGTCCGCGGAGTGCACCCACATATTCATGATCTCGCCGATATGGCCGAGCTGTTCGGGTCCTTCCTCGGGCGTGTAGTACTCGGTGACCGTGCTCCGCCACTCCTCCAGCGCCCGCACCCGCTCCTTGAGCAGCGCCACCGCCTCGGCCCGCGGCAGATCGACGACCAGGCCGAGGGCCGCGCTGAGCATGTCGACCTTCTGGTCGTACTGGGCGAGCGCCGCGCGCAGCAGCGCAAAGTACTCCGCCTCGCCCGCCGCGGTCAGCTCGTACTCGGTACGCGGCGGACCGCCGGCGGTGCTGGGCGCGATGTCATGGGCGTGCAGCAGCCCTTGCTTGGCCATCTGCTTGAGCGCGTGGTAGATCGAGCCGGGCTTGGCGTTGGACCACTCATGGGCGCCCCAGTACTCCAGGTCGTTGCGCACCTGATAGCCGTGCGCCCGGCCGTGCTGCCGCACGGCGCCCAGTACCAACAGCCGGATCGCCGACATCGTCTCCTCATCCCTCACCCGCCCTTGCCGTCAGCCTAGAGCGCGGCGGCCGGGCCCCGCGCTCACCCCTGCTGCACCTTTTGCTCCTCGTCGACCAGCGCAAAGGCCGTCCGGCCGTCCAGGGACTCACGGAGGATGTCGGCGTGGCCGGCGTGCCGGGCCGTCTCCTCGATCAGGTGCAGCACCAGCCAGCGCATCGACTGGCGGGCCTCCGGCGGGTACCACGGCGCCACGGGCAGCGGGAAGGTGTCGTTCAGGCTCGGCACGGAGCGGATGAACTCCTCCGTACGCCGCGCGACCCCGTCCCAGAACACCAGCACCTCCGCCAGGCTCTCGCCGTCCGCGAGCCGGAAGCTCAGGTGCCAGTTCTCGGCGGTCCGCTCGATGGAGTGCCGCCGTTGCTGCGCGGTCTCGACCCAGGTCTGCTCGGTCTCCGCGACATGCTTGACCAGCCCGGCCAGCGACAGCTCGCCGGCGCTGGGGCGCCGGGCCGCCTGCTCGTCGGTCAGCCCCAGGACCGCCCGCCGGAGCCCGCCGCGCTGGGCCTCCAGGAAGGCCAGCAGCGCGCCGGCCTCGTCACCGTGGGCCTCGGCAAGAACGTGAGTGGGCATGAGAGCCGCCTTTCGTGAACATCCTCGGCGGCCGGCCGTTCGCCGTCCGCCTTTCGACATCACTCAAGGTAGGAGCCCTTGCGGTCAGCTTCTGTCCGCAACCCGCGGGCGGTCGCTCTCGACCCCCTCGTTCCTCAGAACGGGAACTGCGAGCGCCCGTGCTGGATGGAGATCCACTTGGTCGTGGTGAAGGCCTCCACCATCGCGTCGCCGTTGAGCCGCCCCACCCCGGAGCTCTTCGCGCCGCCGAAGGGCACGATCGGCTCATCGTGCACCGTGGCGTCGTTGACGTGGAACATCCCGGTCTCGATGCACTTGGCGAAGCGCACACCGCGCTCGATGTCGGCGGTGTGCACGGCACCGCTGAGCCCGTACGGCGTCGAGTTGGTGAGCCGCACCGCCTCGTCGTCACCGTCGAACGGCACCAGCACCACGACGGGCCCGAAGATCTCCTGCTGCAGCAGCGGGGAGTCTTCCGGCAGCCCGCTCAGCACGCTCGGTGCCACCAGCGTGCCCCGGGTCTCGCCGTGGAGGAGCGCCGAGGCACCGTCGGCGACCGCGCGGTCCACCAGCGAGGTGATCGCTTCGGCCTGCCCCTCGTTGATCAGCGGGCCGATATGGGTCTGCGGGTCGGTGGGGTCGCCCACCTTCAGGGCCGCGACCCTGGCGACGAACTTCTCGGTGAACTCCCGCTCCACCGCGCGGTCCACGAGCACCCGGTTGGCGGCCATACAGACCTGGCCCTGGTGGACGAAGCGGCTGAAGACGGCGGCGTCCACCGCATAGTCGATATCGGCGTCGTCGAGGACGACCAGTGCGCTGTTGCCGCCCAGTTCCAGCACGGAGTGCTTGAAGTGGGCGGCGGCGACCGTCGCGACATGCCGGCCGACCTTCTCGGAGCCGGTGAAGGAGATGGTCTTGGGCACCGGGTGCTCGATGAGCGCATCACCGATCTCGGCGATATCGGTGACCACGACGTTGAGCAGCCCCGCCGGCAGCCCCGCCTCCTCGAAGATCTTGGCGACCAGGCCGCCGCCGCACACCGGAGTGTTCTGGTGCGGCTTGAGGACGACGGCATTGCCGAGCGCCAGGGCCGGCGCGACGGACTTGAGCGACAGCAGGAAGGGGAAGTTGAAAGGACTGATGACACCGACGACACCGACCGGCAGCCGGTAGAGACGGTTCTCCTTGCCATCGATGGGCGAGGGCAGAATGCGGCCCTCGGCGCGCAGCGCGAGCTGTATCGCCTCGCGCAGGAATTCCCTGGCCAGATGCAGCTCGAAGCCCACCTTGACGACCGTGCCGCCGACCTCGGCGGCGATCGTCTCGGCCAGCTCCGCCTCACGGTCGTCGATGATCCGCAGCACGCGCTCGAAGACGAGCCGCCGGGTGTACGGATTGGTGGCGCCCCACGCCCGCTGTGCGCGCTCGGCGGCACGGTAGGCCTGGTCGATCTCCTCGACCGTGGCGACGGGTATGGAGGTCAGCTTCTCCCCGTTATAAGGATTGAAGTCGACGATGTCCCATGAGCCGCTGCCGGACCGCCACTCGCCGTCGATGAACTGATACGCCAACTCGTCGAAGTAGGACATGCCATCCCGATCTGGAGAACAGGGCGCTCAGGGCGCCGCATTGGGGGGTGCTGACTCCTGATGGTGCGCCATCCTACCGATGCGTCACATCAGTTGGAGCAGACCGCGCAACAGGTCCCTGGTCTCGGCCGGATTCGGCCCTTCTTCCTGGAGGCGGTCCATCACCCGCGCGTACTGCGCCACCTCTTCGGGCTTGTCCACATAGAGGGCGCTCGTCAGCTGCTCCAGATAGACGACGTCCGGCAGACCCGACTCCTGGAAGCCGAGCATGGTGAAGGCTCCGCTCTCGCCGGCATGCCCGCCCAGGCTGAACGGCATCACCTGCAGCCGCACATTCGGTCTTTCGGACACCTCGATCAGATGCTTCATCTGCTCGCGCATGACCGACCGTTCGCCGTACGGGCGACGCAGGGCGGCCTCGTCCAGCACACAGTGGAATTGCGCCGACCGCTCGGTCACCAGCAGCTTCTGGCGCTCCATACGCAGCGCGACACGGCGCTCGATCTCGGCGGGCCCGGCATCCGGCATGCCACGTCTGACGACGGCCTGTGCATAGCTCTCGGTCTGCAACAGCCCGTGCACGAACTGGACTTCGTAGACCCGGAGCAGCGAAGTGGCTCCTTCCAGACCGACATACGTCTGGAACCAGCCGGGCAGCACATCGGTGTAGCTGTGCCACCAGCCGGCGACATTCGCCTCGCGCGCCAGGGACAGCAGTGCCTCGCGCTCCTGCACGTCACCGACCCCGTACAGCGTGAGCAGGTCCTCCACATCCCGTGCCTTGAAGCTCACGCGGCCCAACTCCATGCGGCTGATCTTCGATTCGGACGCACGGATCGAGTAGCCGGCCGCCTCACGGGTTATCCCGCGCGATTCACGCAGCCGACGGAGCTGCGACCCGAGCAGGATCCGCCGCACCACCGACCCGCTCGACTCACTTGCGGACACCTCTCAGACCCTCCTGTGACCCCACCCTGTCCAACAGTGGGCCGCAGTCTGCCACGTTCGGGCTTCGTTGAGTGCTCATCCGGTTACTGATATGTGAGGCTCCGGCCGGCCGTCCCCATGAAGCCGCAGGAAGAATTCCGAAGGAATCGGTCTACTCCGGTGCAACCCCGGCACGTGCACGTGCATCTGCCCTTGCATCTGTCCCGCGCATTGGGAACCATAGGCGTCGCACGCATGCACGCTCGTGAAAGATCCGCCAGATCCGGCTGACCGGCCAGGATCATGACGTCCGCGAACGCCAGGAGTGCCTCGCATGGGGACCAAGGTTTTGACCATGCTCGAGCCGTTATGGCAGGGCTTTCCTCCCGTCGACCCCTTGGCTGTCTCCGGCTCCGCTTCCCGCACGCTCCCGGCGCGCTATGAATCGGTGCGCTGTGCACGTGCGTTCACCCGCGAGACCCTGCAGGGCTGGGAGCTGGACGATCTCTTCGACTCGGTCGCCCTGGTGGTCTCCGAGCTCGTCACCAATGCCCTGCGGCACGCGATCCTGGCCGCTCCGGAGCACCCCGACGCCGCCCCGCCCGCCCGGCTGCATCTGATGCGCTGGTCCTCCCGGCTGATCTGCGCCGTACGGGACCCGAGCGATGATTCACCGGTCGCCGGCGAGGCGGACTCCGCCGCGGAGTCGGGCCGGGGGCTGCATCTCGTGGATTCCTTCAGCGACAGCTGGGGCTGGCATCCGCTGGCCGGTGCCGCACACGGCAAGATCGTGTGGGCCCTCTTCCGGCTGCCGTAGCCGCTTCCTCACGCCGGGCGCACCGTCACCTACGGGCGCCCGGTTGCCGTGTGCGGACGCCGCGCCGCCCCCGCGGCCGGCACCCCCTACGGCCGCCCGGACACCCCCGGGCACTCAGTCCCGTACGAGATGGTCGAACTCCCCGTCCTTGATGCCGAGCAGCATCGCCCGGACCTCGGCCGGTGTGTAGACGAGCGCGGGACCGTCCGGGAAGCGGGAGTTGCGTACCGCGATGTCACCCCCGGGCAGCTTGGCGAACTCCACGCAGGAGCCCTGGGAGTTGCTGTGCCTGCTCTTCTGCCATGCCACATCGTGGAGATCCGTGGCGGCCATGCCGTTGTATGCGTGGAGCACAGGGGTCTCCCGGTGATAAATGGTGTCAACTGCCCGGGAGCATAGCTGCGTTCTCATGCGGATGCATGCGCAGATGCACGTGCACGACAGCGGGTGCAGAGGCAGTCACAGCTCGTCGAGCACCCTGGCCGAGCCCTCCCTCACCGTCGGCCGCCGCCCGTCACCCCTGGTGAGGTGCGCCCTGTACCCGGTACGGATCACCAGGGCCGAAACCCTCACAGCCGAGGAAGAGACGTACGCCAGGCCCTGCGGGTTCCAGGATCCGGGCGGGCGTCCGACGGCGCGCCTGCCGGACGGCGTTCGTCACCCGTGGAGATGCCGGAGGTCCCCTGCGTCTCACACGCAAGGGACCTCCGCCCGCCACCGGACGGCACCCGTCACCAGGAGGCGACCGTCACCGTGACGCGTACGGGAGCAGCGCCATCTCCCATGCGTTCTTGATCGCCCGGGAGAGCTGCCGCTGCTGCTGTACGTGCTGAAGGGGGCGCACTGAAGGGGACGTGCTGACGTATACGCGTCGATCGACCGGCTCCGTACGGACGGACGGGCGGACGCGGTCCCTCACGACACGGGGTCGAGGAGGGCGTCGAAGGCGGGCGACAGGCTCTTCCAGGCCGACCGGCCGCCCGCGTACTCGGCGTCGGTGAGCACACAGGACTCCAGCAGGGACGCGAGGTCTTCGCGGTCCAGGTCCGGCGAGGTGAAGACCAGATGCTGGGCGCGGTCCCCGTGCTCGGGGTGCCAGTCCAGCGCGGCGGCGGCCCGGCGCATCGGCGGCACCATCTCCCAGGCGGCGTCCGGCAGCGAGGCCAGCCACGGCCCGGCGTTCTCCACGCACAGCGCCCCGCCGGCCGCGTCCCACGACAGCAGGGTGTCCGGGCGGTCGGCCAGCCAGAACCGGCCCCGGCTGCGCACGGCCGCACAGGTCAGGTCCTCCAGTGCGCGGTAGAGCCGCTCGGGGTGGAAGGGCCGGGTGTGCTGCCACACGAGCGTGCCGACGCCCTCCGCATCGGCCTCCTGCGGCAGCAGCGCACAGGCCGGGTGCTGGCGTGCCGCGGCCGCCGCCACATCGAAACCGGCCGTCGCCGAGGCCGCCAACTCCCCTGATTCCACGGGGACCTGGTGTGCCATCGGATGCAGCTGGGCGAGCAGCGCGAGGTCGGCCGGCTCCGCCTCCTCCTCCCCCGTGGCGAGCGCCAGCACCGGCGCGTACTCCAGCTGCCGCGCCCAGGTGTCGGCGACCGTGCGCTGGTCGGAGGCCGCGGCCGCGAGACCGGCCTCCGCGAGGTCGTCGCCGCAGCCGAGGTAGGGCAGCAGCAGCGCCGGGTCGACGGCGGTGATCACCCCGGTCAGCGCGAAATTCTCACTCCCGCATGCGGTGACCACCTCGGCCATCGCCTTGGGCTCGACCGAGTCCCACAGCTCGACGACGGCCAGCCGGCAGGTGCGTCCGGCGGCCAGCCGCTCCAGCTCGGGCACCAGGTCCTCGCGCAGCGCACAGCAGGCGCAGTCGTTGACCAGCGGCGCCGAACCGGTGTCGAGGGTGCCGCCCGCGTCGCGGACCGTGCGCCGCACGGTGCCCTCGGCGGCGGAGGCGAGGTCGTGGTGGAGGGCGACGCTGCCGGGGACGGTCCGCAGCAGCCGCTCGACGGCGGCCCGCCGCGCCTCCGCGTGCAGGCCGCCCACCAGGACGACAGGGAGCCGCTCCATCAGCGGGCCCCGCGCGTGCCGTAGCGGCGCTCGAACCGCTCGACGCGGCCCGCGGTGTCCAACACCCGGGCGGTGCCCGTGTAGAAGGGGTGGCTCGCCGCGGAGATCTCGACGTCGATGACGGGATAGGTGTTGCCGTCCTCCCACGCGACCGTCTTCTCGCTGGTGGCGGTCGAACGGGTCAGGAAGGCGAAGTCAGCGGCCCGGTCGCGGAAGACGACCGGCCCGTAGACGGGGTGGATTCCAGGCTTCACGGTGCTCAGCGCTCCTCTCGGAAGGTGGCGTGCCGGCCGGCCACCGGGTCGAACTTGCGCAGTTCCAGGCGGTCGGGGTCGTTACGGCGGTTCTTGCGGGTCACGTAGGTGTAGCCGGTGCCGGCGGTGGACCGGAGCTTGACGACCGGGCGTAGTTCGTTGCGGGCCATGTGGTTAGTATACGGAAATGGTTTCCATTTTCAATAGGCTCTCACCAGGGGCTCCGACCGAAAGGACCGCACCATGTCCGCCCACTGCCAGCTGACCGGCCGCACGCCGGGCTTCGGCAACGCCGTCTCCCACTCGCACCGCCGCACCCCGCGCCGCTTCGACCCCAACGTCCAGCGCAAGCGCTACTGGCTGCAGGGCGAGGGCCGGCACATCCGGCTCACGCTGAGCGCGAAGGGAATCAAGACCGTGGACACGATCGGCGTCGAGGCGGCCGTCGCCCGTATCCGCGCCCGGGGGGAGAAGGTCTGATGGCCAAGCAGAGCAAGATCGCCAAGAACGAGAAGCGCCGCGCGACCGTCGCCCGCTACGCGGCCCGGCGCACCCTCCTCAAGGCCGTCCTCCGCAGCTCGCACACACCGCAGGAGGAGCGCACCGCCGCCCGGCGTGAGCTCTCCCGCCAGCCGCGGGACGCCAGCGCCACCCGGGTGCGCAACCGCGACAGCATCGACGGGCGCCCGCGCGGCCACTTCCGCGCCTTCGGCCTGTCCCGCGTACGGCTGCGCGAGCAGGCGCACGCGGGCCATCTGCCGGGCGTCCGCAAGTCGAGCTGGTAACCACGCCGCCGGCCGTCCGGCCCTCCCGACGAAAGCGAGCGCGCGCATGCTCCGCAACGCCTTCGAGCCCTGGCATCTGATCCTGATCATCGCGGTGCTCGTGCTGCTCTTCGGCTCGAAGAAGCTGCCCGACATGGCGCGCGGCCTGGGCCGCTCGATGCGCATCCTCAAGTCCGAGGCCAAGGCCCTCAAGGGCGACGAACCGCCCCGGGCACCCCGTCCGGAGTCCGCCGCCCGTCACTGAGGCCGGGCTGCCGGCCCCTCAGTGGTCGCCGCCCTCGTCGATCAGCCGCCGCACCTCGCGGTCGATCAGCCCCAGCCGGGCCTCGGCGACCAGCGGCACCACACGGCGCTGCCGCCGCGCCTCGGCGAGATCGATCTCGACGGTGACCAGCGCGGGCTCCCACTTGGGCGCCTGCGCCACGACCGTGCCGCGCGGGTCCACCACCCGCGAGCCGCCCCAGAACGTCGCGCCGTGCTCATTGCCCACGCGGTTGACGAAGACCACCCAGCACTGCAGCATCCGCGCCGTATAGGACAGCAGCGTGTCCCAGTACAGGCCGGTGTCCATCGCCTCCGGATCCAGGCTCGCCGCGCTGTTCGTCGGGACGAACAGCACCTCGGCGCCGTCCTGCACCGCCAGCCACGGCACCGTCGGCTGCCAGGCGTCGTTGCACACCAGCGTCGCGCCCCGGCCGCCGCTCTTGGCCCGCTTCAGCTCGTACGCGCGCAGCGACTGCCCCGGACTGACGTGCTTGCGCTCCTCCCAGGCCAGGTAGTTGGGGAGGTACAGCTTGCGGTGGGCGTGCACCAGCGCGCCGGCCGAGTAGTGCGCCGCGGTGTTGTACGCCCGCAGGCTGGTGTGCTCATGGAAGCCGACCAGCACATCGGGGCCGAGGGTGCTGAGCTCCAGCAGCCGGGGATCGCTCGCCGCGATGGACTCATCGCGTTTGAGCGCGCCCAAGTGGTAGCCGTGCAGGCTCAGTTCGGGAAAGACGACAAGATCCGCATCCTGCGCCGCCGCCTGCTCGATCTGCTCGCGTGCGGTATCGAGGTTCTCCGCCACCTCGCCCAGCACACAGTCCGTCTGCGCCAGCGCAATGAGCATGGCCCCACCTCATCGACCCATCACCTTTGCGGCTTTCACCCCAATTTTGCCAGAGGCTGCAGCGAGCGGCACGGCCCCGCGGCGCTTCCGGTTCCGTCCCACTTCAAACACCCGGAAGACGGGTCCCCACCAACGAGCGAAAGAACGATCCTTCCCGTGCCGGACACGGTCTTCACGCGTTGATCCGCACGATCCGTCGTACGACCCGCCGGGCGGCTTCCAGCCGCAGCGCCGCCCGGCGGCACGGGTACGACGGCCCGCGGTCGAGTCGTCCGGCGATGCCGGCAGCAGGCTCGACCGGGCGGCCCAGGCCGAGCGGCCCGCCGGACCCGCTCGGCCGGCCGCCGATCCCGCTGCCCGGGCCGCGCCCGGCCCTCCGTAAGCGGCCCGCGCTCATCTACGGCGCGTCCGGGTACGCCGCAGCAGCAGCGCCCCGCCCACCAGCAGCCCACCGCCCACACCGGCCACCACACCCAGCTCGCCGGGCCCGGTGGACGCCAGCAGCGCGGAGCCCGCCGACGCCCCGGCCCGCGCCACCGCTCCCACCCGCGCCTCGCGCGCGGGCTGCGGCGCAGGAGCCGCCCCGGGATCGTCGGTGGACTTCCGGGCGTGCTTCGGCGGCGTCTTGGCACGGTGCGCCACCGGCGGCTCCACCCGGTGCGGGGCCGCGTGCTGCGGGGCCGCCTCCGGAGCCGGCCGGCGCGCCACCGGGGGCGGCGGGGCGGCGCCCAGCGGCTGCCGGGCGGCCGCTGCAGGTGCCGCACCGTTCCCGCAGGCATTGCCCATGGCCGGGTTGAGCGCCGCGCCCCCGCCGACCGAGTTGCCACACGCGTTGACCGGGGTGTCCACGGTCACCTGGATGTTGTTCCCGGACAGCACCCCGGGAGAGTTCGTCGCACCGCCCCCGGCGCCGGCATCCGCGTACGCCACGCCGCCGCCCGCACCGAGCACGCCCGACGCCGCCGCGACGAACACACACGTCTTCAGGCTCTGTCGCATCTCTCGTCCCTCCTCTTCAGTCGTTGCGTACGGGCCGCCGCCCGCACCCCCCGTTCTGCTCGTACGACCGGGCGGTCGGCAGCGCATACGCGGCGCCGACCGCCCGGAAACACAAGCGGTGGAACGGCCGAGGCCGTTGGCCGTCAGCTGTTGCCGACACCGTTCCCGGAGAGGACCGGAATGCCGTCGATGATGTGCGACAGCGCCTCGTCACCCTTGGCCTGCGTCGAGTTCTCGGCGCACTGCTGGTTCTGCGGCGACGACAGCACGTTGATGTCCTGCGCCAGGACCGGGGCAAAGGCCTGAAGGTCCAGCTTGCCCAGACCGACGCACAGCTGGTTGAGCGAGCCCTGGACGAGCCCGAGCTGGGTGCTCAGATCGCCGCGCGTGGTGGAGTTGCCGTAGACCGACGCCGCCCCGTTTCCGTTGACCGTGCTGGTGCCCCTCTGGTCACCGATCGCCATGGCCTGCGGAGCGGCCGCAGCAGAAATACCGACCAGCGACGCCGCCACAGCCGCGCCCGCCATCATCTTCTTCATCACGCAAACCCTTCAGGAGAAGAAACTCCCGACACGGGAGCCCTGTTTGAACAACCCGCCATACGGGATCGAGTTCTGCACCATCACCCGAATAGCTGCCATCCGGCCTTCTGCAAAGACATCATCTGCCGTTGCTGTCGCCGCCATCGCTCCAATTCGCGCACCGAAAATGCGACTTGTCGTGCCCGGAGCGTCAATTCCCTTGGTACGGAGCAGGGCCCGCTCCACCGATGAACGGATTCGCAGGCCCTGCTCTCGTTTCGGACGGCATGCCAATACCCTGGCAGCCCCATCAATCTCGCAAGGGCATTGGCATGCTTCCCTCCACACATTATTCCTAACGATCCGGCGTGCCGGAGTTCCGTCACAAGCGAATAACATTTCCGCACCCGGCCCGGACAGCAGAAACCCGGGCCGCCCGGAAGAAGGAGGACCGGGCGGCCCGGGTGCTCTTCAGCCGATCAGCGGTTGCCGGCGCCGTTGCCGGAGAGGACCGGGATGTTGTCGAGGATGTGCGACAGCGGCTCGTCGCCCTTGGCCTGGGTGGAGTTTTCGGTGCACTGCTGGTTCTGCGGCGACGACAGGACGTTGATGTCCTGCAGCAGGAACCCGCCTGCGCCCTGGAGGTTGAGCTTGCCCAGCGCGAGGCAGGGCTTGTTCAGCGAGCCCTGGATCAGGCCGATCTGCGGGCTCATGTAGCCGTACGTGGTGGAGTTTCCGAAATACTGCTTCGCGCCGTTGCCATTGACGGAAGACGTTCCGTGCTGGTTACCGATCGCCATCGCCGCGGGGGCGGCAGCGGCAGCCACGCCGACAATGGACGCAGCCGCGGCGGCGGTCGCCAGAACCTTCTTGATCATTTTGGTCCTTCGTGTTTCGGGATGCCCTTGGGCCGGGCAACCTGCCCAACTCACAAGGATGATTTTGGTTGTTCTTATTCACTCAGATGGGCAGGGGCATTGATCCGTTTTGCCGATCGTCCTCGCGGCCGGAATCCGGCATTCGGAGCAAGGAATAGCCGGGGTGCGGTGGAGCTTCGGAAACCTCGGATCCGCAGCCGGGTACCGCGAAATACCGATACCGCGTCGAATTCACCGGGCACGACCGAGGGACAGTGAAGTCCACACCCCGTCGCCGCTCCTGGCCTCCGATATCCGGCCGCCGACGGCCAACGCCGCCCGCCCAGGGATTACTTGAGCGGAAGTCCACCGAGCAGCGGAGTCTTCTTGGCCACCCCGGTGACGCCACGGAGCAGCTTCTTCGCGTTGGTCGACCTGACCTTGCCCCCCGCGGTCTTGACCGTTTTGACCAGCGGCGCGAGCTGGTGACCGTCCAGCTGCTCACTGTTCAGCGCGTCGGTCAGCCCGCCGTTGAGGCTCATGGTCGGAGCGCCGGGCTGGGCGGCGAAAGCGGGCGCGGCGGCCCCCAGCGCCAGGACGGAACCGACCACAACCGCAGCAGACTTTGCGTACTTCACTTCAACTGTCCCTTCTCGGGCGGTGCTTGACGGTCTCGCGACATCAGCGCCACGTGAGCAATCACTTCGCTGCTCGGATCACCGCTTTCAGCGTGACTAACGAGTGCATTCGTCCGGAGAAACCCTGAAGTTCCGCTCTTCTCGGCCAAGCCGCCCAGAAAATTTGGTCGTTATGCGTCTGCCCGCCGGAAACGAATCGCGACCGGCCCCGATGCGCAGGGGACCGCGCACCGGGGCCAGGTCACGTGGACACCGCTCGAATTCCTTCGAGTCAGTGGTTCAGGCAGTTGTTGCCGAACGCCGGGTTCAGCAGAGCAACGATGTTGACGGTGTTGCCGCAGAGGTTGATCGGAATGTGAACCGGCACCTGGATGGCGTTTCCGGAGAGCACGCCGGGGGAGTTCTTGGCGCCACCCGCGGCACCCGCGTCGGCGAACGCCGGCGCAGCCGCGCCCACCGCCATGAGCGTTCCGGCAGTGACTGCTGCGACCTTTGCGTACTTCACTTTCAGCCCTTCCCGCAGCGGGTCCGTAGCGAACACGACCGTCGTGTCGCTCGGGCGCTGATCTGCTCGCCCGTAACACCGCTGCCGATATTGGTAACGATTTCTCCTCGTGGACGAAACCCTTGCCCGGAAGTTTTCGGAGGAATCGCCCGAAGGGTGCAAGACCGTTTCGAGAGATTGCCACCGCGCATACGACGCGGAAAAAATACCGGAGTTCGAACAGAGGAGGTACCCGCCGAATACGAATTCCTACCGAAAGGGGGATCGAGATTTTCCGTCCCTACGGTTCGTAACGGGGTGCCGCAGGTCCCGGACCGCTCTGGAAGTGAGAGCCGGCGGTCCGGGCCTGCGGCCGATGGCCGGCTCAGTGGTTGCCGACGCCGTTCCCGGAAAGGATCGGGATGTCGCTGATGATGTGCGACAGCGCCTCGTCGCCCTTGGCCTGCGTCGAGTTCTCCGTGCACTGCTGGTTCTGCGGCGAGGACAGCAGATTGATGTCCTGCACCGCGGCCGGGAGGCCCAGGACCTGGAGGTCCAGCTTGCCCAGGGCGAGGCACGGCTTGTTCAGCGAGCCCTGGACGAGCTCCAGCTGCGGGCTCATCTTGCCCACGGTGGTGGAGTTGCCGAACGCGCTCTTGGCACCGTTGCCGTTGACCGTGGAGGTGCCGTTGTGATTTCCGATCGCCATCGCCTGGGGGGCGACCGCCGCCGAAATGCCGACGACGGACGCGGCTACAGCCGTCGTGGCCAGGACCTTCTTGATCACGATTTACCCTTCTCGAAGCGGAGTCCCCGTATCCGGAGCGCACTGGTCAACTCGCTTCTGGGGGTGCGGTTTCGCCGATTCACCCGGATGCCACGAAACCATAGATACATATCACTGCGCCCGGGTCATGTTCGCCTTCCGGAGGGTGTTTTGGCATTTCAAAGGCCGGTACGAAGAACTCGTACCGGCCTTTGCCGTCGAGAGGCCCGCCCGAATGCGGGCCGGGCCTCAAGTGCTATACGGGGATCAGGCGTTGACGCAGGTGTTGCCGAACGCCGGGTTCAGCAGGGCGACGATGTTGATGGTGTTGCCGCACACGTTGACCGGCACGTCGACCGGGACCTGGATGAGGTTCCCGGAGACAACACCGGGGGAGTTCTGGGCGACACCCGCTGCGCCGGCACCACCATGGGCACTGGCCACACCGGCCCCGCCCACAACAGCGATTCCCGCGGCGGCGGACAGAACGGCGGCCTTCGAGACAAACTTCACGGTGAACCTCTTCACTGAGCAGCATTCAGGTATCTGTACGTGCCGCCTAGAGCGACAAGCTGCTCAACTCACCAACTGGGACAAAGGTAGCGGTTCAATCGAGTGAATACCTGGCTCACGTGTCCGAAAGGACGCAGTGACGCGTTGTCGCCGTCCGCCTCATGGTTGCACGGGGCGCCAATCCCCCTCCGTACACGGCTGATTGTCGGTGGCGTCGCGTTCCTTGGCGTCTTGGAGGTGGCCCAAGCGCCGGTGCCGGCACAGCGGTTGGGGCAGCAGAGTCTGGTGCCCCGGACGGCTGATCCGGGCGCGCACCTCGTCGTCGGCCGGCCGGAGTACGGCTCACGTCGCCTCCGCCGCCGCGGAGCTCGCTCTTGCCGTACGGCAGAAATTGCCGGCCGCCGAGGCCGTGCGGCGGGCGCTCGCCGCGTGGCCCCTGGAAAGGCCCTGGGCGATGCGGGCACGCCGCCGAGGGGCAGAGGACAGACCGCCGCGGTCTCGCTGCCGTGAAGGCCGGGGTCGTGTCGTCTTCGCTGGTCAAGGCGAATGTCAGACCCTGGTGAAAGACTCGGGAACATGAGATGGGCGGTGGTGGAGACGGGCGACGGGGGTGCTCGTCTCTGCCCGCTCGCCCAGGACGGCCGGCCTGCCGGACCGGTGCTGCGGGAGGCGTCGCTCGCCGAGGCCGTGCGCTCGCGGCCCGAGGTCGAGCGGTGGGTGTGGCGGTCCACCGCGGAGATCTACCGGCGGCTGCTGGCGGCGGGCGTGCGGGTCGAGCGGTGCTATGACGTGGAGGCCGCGGAGACGCTGCTGATCGGCCACGAGGAGGGCCAGTCGGGCCAGCCGCATTCGCTGGCCGCCGCCTGGGCGCGGCTGCACGGCCTGCCCGTCCCGCAGGACGCGCCGGTCCGTACGGCACAGACCCAGCCGTCCCTGTTCGAGCCGGGCCCGGTGCCGCTGCCGCCCGGCACGGACGAGCTGACGGCGCTGCTGGAGGTCTACGCCGGTCATCTGGCGCGTACGGAGAAAGCGGAACATCCCGACCGGATGCGGCTGCTGCTCGCCGCCGAGTCCGCCGGCATGCTGGTCGCCACGGAAATGGGGCGGGCCGGGGTGCCCTGGCGTGCCGATGTGCACCGCAAGCTGCTCGACGGACTGCTGGGCGAGCGCTATCCGGGCGGCGGGGAGCCCCGCCGGATGGCGGAGCTGGCCGATGAGGTGTCCCGGGCCTTCGGGACGGGCGCGCGGGTCCGCCCGGATCTGCCCAACGACATCATCAAGGCCTTTGCCCGCGCCGGGATTTCGCTCACCTCGACCCGTAAGTGGGAGCTGCAGCGGATCGATCACCCCGCGGTGGCGCCGCTGCTGGAGTACAAGACGCTCTATCGCCTGTACACCGCCCATGGGTGGACCTGGCTCCAGCAGTGGGTGCACGAAGGCCGCTTCCGCCCCGAGTATCTGCCCGGGGGCACGGTCTCCGGCCGCTGGACCGCCAACGGCGGCGGTGCGCTGCAGATCCCCAAGGTGATCCGGCAGGCCGTGCTCGCCGACCCGGGGTGGCGCCTGGTGGTCGCCGACGCCGACCAGATGGAACCGCGGGTGCTGGCGGCCATCTCCCGCGACCGGGGCCTGATGGAGGTGGCCGGCAGCGGTGAGGATCTGTACGCGGATCTGGCGGCCCGCGCGTTCGGCGGCGACCGCGCCCGGGCCAAGCTCGGTCTGCTGGGCGCCATTTACGGTCAGACGTCCGGCGACGCCCTCAAGCACATGGCGGATCTGCGCCGCCGCTATCCGGCCGCGGTGGCGTATGTGGACGACGCGGCGCGCGCGGGCGAGGAGGGCCGGCTGGTGCGCACCTGGATGGGCCGCACCTGCCCGCCCGCGTCCGTGGCGCCACCCGACGAGGCGGGCCTGCCCCAGGAGGAGGAGCAGTCTCCGGCCTACGGCACCAGCTCGGCGGCCGCCCGCGCCCGCGGCCGGTTCACCCGCAACTTCGTCGTCCAGGGCAGCGCCGCCGACTGGGCCCTGCTGCTGCTGGCCGCGCTGCGCCGCTCGCTGTCGGAGGGCGGTCTCCGCGCCGAGCTGGTCTTCTTCCAGCATGACGAGGTGATCGTGCACTGCCCCGCGGAGGAGGCGGCGACGGTCTCCGAAGCGATCGCGGCGGCCGCCGTGACGGCGGGCCGGATCGCCTTCGGCCAGACCCCGGTCCGCTTCCCGTTCACCACGGCGGTGGTGGAGTGCTATGCGCAGGCCAAGTGAGCGGGGCGGCCGGCACGGCGGGGCCGGTGCGGGCGTGCAGGCGGGGATCGTGAGCAGGAGCTGTGGTACGTCCGTCCTGAACGAGGAGCACCCCGTATGAGCGTCCAGCCCGAGACGAATGACCGGACCGCGATGCCGGTGCATCCCGAACTCGTACCCGCTTTTGAGGCGTTGCCAAAGTTCTCCGATCCGTATGAGGACATCGAGGCCACGCGCGACGGGTTCCACGCGATGCTGGCCGCCTTCCCGGCCGACCGTACGGGCGTGTGCAGCGAGCGGTTCGGCATCCCGCGGACGGACGGCAGCGCGCTGACGGTCGAGGTCTACCGTCCGGAGGGGGCGGTGGACGCCGCCCCGGGAGAGGGCGCGCACGGGGACGCCCCCGGGAGCGCGCTGCCCGCCGTACTGCACTTCCACGGGGGCGGGTTCGCCCTCGGCCGGTCGCTGCCGGGACAGGACCGCGTGGCCATCGAACTCTGCCGCGCGCTGCCCGCCGTCATCATCACCGTCGAATACCGCCTCGCCCCGGAGCACCGCTATCCGGCCGGGGTGGAGGACTGCTATCGCGCCCTGGAATGGGTGGCGGGGCGGGCCGCCGGGCTGGGCATCGATCCGGGGCGGATCGCGGTGGCGGGAAAGTCCGCGGGCGGTGGTCTCAGCGCGGCGGTCGCCCTGATGGCCCGTGACCGCGGCGGGCCGGCGCTCGCCCATCAGTCGCTGTGCGTCCCGGATCTGGATGACCGGGTCGGGGCGGACGAGGCGCCGGCGGAGGGTGCCCTGGATACGCGGGTGCTCGATGGGCGCGGTGTCCAGAAGTCGTGGAAGCACTACCTTCCGGAGGGGACGGCAAAGGCGGAGGCGTATGCCGCACCCTCCCGCGCCACCGAGCTGTCGGGGCTGCCACCGGCCTATGTCCTGGTCTGCGATCTCGATCCGATGCGCGATGCGGGACTGGCCTACGCCCGGCGCCTGATGGATGCGGGGGTGGCGGTCACGGTCCGCAATGTGCCCGGTGCCTGGCACGGCTTCGAGCTGTTCGCGCCGGACACCCGGGTGGCGAGGGAGATGACGGCGCACTGGACGGGGCAGTTGAGGGCGGCGCTCCATCCGGTGTGTCCGGCGGTGGTGTGAGGCCGCTCAGTCCGTCCCGCCCGGCGTACCGGAGGTGCCCTCCCTCGTCGATGCCCCGATGCCCCGGTGCTCGTCGCCAAGGGCATCGACCGTGGAGATCAGGCCACGGGTGATCCGCACCATCGTCGCGACCAGCAGCTCGCGTGGGCGGTCGGGCCGCTCCAGCCACCACAGCGCGAGTCCGTACAGCGAGCTGCGGATCGCCTCGCCGAGGGGCTCCAGCTCGGCCTCGGGGATGCCGGGCACGAACTCGCGAAGCAGCGCCACATCCGTCTCCCGCTGTCTGCGCTGCAGCTCACGGTGGAACTCCGCCACCTGCGCGTCCCCCGTGGTGTCCCGGAACATCATGCGCCAGGTGTACGGATGGCTCTGCACATACCCGAACCAGGCGTCGTACATCGCCGTCATTCTCGTGGCCAGATCGCCCTCGCCGTGGAGGAGTTCGCGGATCGGGGCGGCGGCCAGCTCATCGCGGTGCCGCTCCAGCAGAGCGAGGTGCAGCTCCTGCTTGGAGTCGAAGTGGCGGTAGAGCATCGGCTTGCTCAGGCCCGCTTCGGCGGCGATCTCCCCGATGGTCGTGCCCGCGAAGCCGCGCTCCGCGAACAGCCGGGCGGCCGTGTCCTCGATACGCGTCCTGGCCTCGGCGCGCGCGCCGCGGCTCCGGTCGATCTCGCTCATGCGCTCCCACCCTGCGATCTGGCTTGTTCCGGCTGGTGATTTCGGCTCGCCACAGCCGCTGCGATGAAGGATACTGAATCGTGTACCACATGGTATACGCATAAGTAACTTCGCCAGCAGGACTAGGTACGGGGGCTCATCGTGATCGTTTCCGTCCACTTCGCCGACATCGGTATGAGCGCCGCGCGCGCCGTCCTCCGCGAGCGCCCACGGCCGGACACCACCCCCGGCCTCCGGTACGCCCAGACCACGCTCACCGGCGCCATCGCGTCCGGTCCGCCCGTGCTGCGCCCCGGCCGGGCCGCACTGCTCGCCTCGTGGGAGGACGATGCCGCGCTCGACCGCTTCCTCGCCGAGGACCCGCTGCCGCGACGGCTGGCCGGCGGCTGGCAGGTGCGGCTGCAGCCGCTGCGGATCTCCGGTTCATGGCCCCCGATGCCGGTCGAGATCGACCCCGACGCCACGCGGGACGAGGAGGACGGACCGGTCGCCGTCCTCACCCTCGGGCAGCTTCGGCTGCGCCGCGCACTGCCGTTCCTGCGCGCCAATTCCCGGGCTTCCGGCCGGGCCGCGGCCGATCCTTCGATGATCGCTTCGGTCGCCCTGGCCAGGCCGCCCCGCTTCGTCGGCACGTTCTCCCTCTGGCAGAGCATGTCGGCGATGTGCCACTACGCCTACGGCGCCGACCGGCCCGCCCACAGGGAAGCGGTCGGGGAGCACCGGGCGAAGCCGTTCCACCACGAGTCGGCGTTTCTGCGCTGCCGGCCCTACGGCGCCCAGGGGACGCTGGACGGCCATGAGCCGGTGGCAGCGGCCGCGAGGGCATCGCGCACCCCCTAAATTTTCTGACCCACAGCCGGCTGTTCTGCCCCGCAGCGTGATGCACGCGGCTGCAGCTGGAAAGCACGCGGGTGCGGCACCAGGTGGCCTCCGTCGCCCGGCGTGCGGCCCGGCGGCCCGTGGGGAGCCGCGGGCCCGCGTGGATCCGCCGGGCACGCCCTAAACTCCCCGGGTAGGGGCCGACCACGGGCGAACGGCCGATATTCGATCCGGGAAGGGACCAGCGTTGACCGACACCGAAGGGGCTGCCGACGTATCGGTCGCGACTGATGCGTCGGTCACCAAGCTGAGCCCCAGGGACCGCCGCAAGCGGATCGCCGACCGGGTGCTGGCCGAGGGCCAGGTGACCATCGAGGAACTGGTCCAGGAGCTCGGGGTCAGCCAGATGACGGTGCACCGCGATCTGGACACCCTGGAGCATCAGGGCTGGCTGCGGAAGGTACGCGGCGGCGCCACGGCCGCGCCCAACGCCCTCTTCGAGTCCAACGCGCGCTGGCGCGGCAACGAGCAGGTGGCCGCGAAGGAAGCCATCTGCGCGGCCGCACTGGCCATAGCGGAGCCCGGCCAGGCCGTGATCATCGATGACTCCAGTACGGCGCTGCCGCTGGCCCGCGCGCTCTCCGGGCGGGGTGCCTACACGGTCATCACCAACTCCCTGCAGGTCATCAACGAACTGGCCGAGGAGCCCGATATCCGGGTGATCGCGCTGGGCGGCGAGTATCACGCGGCATTCAACGCCTTCCTCGGCATGTCCACCGCCGATATCGCCCGGAGCTTCCGCGCGGATGTCGCCTTTCTGTCCACCTCCGCGGTCGACAACGGCCACTGCTACCACCAGGCCCAGGAGAATGTCCTGGTCAAGCGCGCACTGATGGCCGCGGCCCGGCGCAAGGTGCTGCTGGTGGACCACTCCAAGTTCGGCCGCCAGGCGCTCTACGAACTCGCGCCGCTGGCCGACTTCGATCTCGTCATCTCCGATGAAGAGCTTCCCCAGGAGGAACAGGACGCGCTTCAATCCCTGGGTGTCCGATACGAGTTGGCAGCGGAGGGGAGCCGGCGGGGATGAGTGACGAGAGCGGGACGAGCGTGGGGGCGGAGACGGGTGCCGCGAGCGGTGAACACGGCGCGGCATCGGGCGGTGGGCTGGAGCGCATCAATCCACCGCATCTCGCGCCGCCGACCGGATTCAGCCATGCCGTGCGCGCCGCCCCGGGCACCATGGTCTTTCTCGCCGGACAGACCGCGCTCGACGGGTCGGGCCGGATCGTCGGGGACGGCATCGTCGAGCAGTTCGAGCGGGCGCTGACCAATCTCCTGGACGTCGCCGCGGCCTCCGGCGCCGGCCCGTCCGACCTCGCCAAGCTCACCGTCTTCGCGGTCGATGTCGCCGACTACCGCCGCCGGGCCCGCGAACTCGGCGCGGTGTGGAAGCGCCTGGTCGGCGGCGACTACCCGGCGATGGCCGTGATCGGCGCCACCCGCCTGTGGGACGAGACGGCCCTGGTCGAGATCGAAGGCATCGCCGTCGTCCGCTGAGGGCGGTCTTCCGGCGGGCGCGACGCCGGCGCCCGGCCGCTGCCCCTCCCCACGCGCCAGGGGCGCCCGCCCCGCCGGTCTCCCGGTGGAACGAGCGCCCCTGGCGCTGTTCACAGACGTACGCTTCCGTCGCCCACCCGCTGACGCGTCACCACGCTCGGCGCGGATCGCGGCCCTCGGCGCGGGCCGCGATCCCTCGTAGGGATCGCGACCGCTCAGTTCCGGCCGCGGGCCATCCCCACCGGGTCCTTCTGGAACGCCCAGGTCATCTTGGGCTCCATGGCGAACCGGAAGATCCGCTGCACAGGTGGTGTGCACAGCAGCGTGATGACGGTGCCGGCGATGAGCGTCAGCACCACCGCACCCCACGGGGTGTGCATCCAGTCTGCTTCGTACCAGTCCCCGAAGCGCGACCCCTTGGCGAGGAAGCCGTGCAGGAGATAGCCGTAGAGAGTGCCCCCGCCCAGCGCCGTGCACCACATCGTGCGCCCCGGAATCCAGGCGAAGAAGCAGGCCACCAGCACGAGTGAGCAGCCGAACATCGCCAGCGTCATCACCGCACCGCTCCACCACGGGGCGGCCAGCTCCTGCGCGGCGTCGCGGTGGTAGAACCATGCGGCGTTCATCCGCGGCGCCGCCCAGTACGCGAAGACCAGCGCGGTGGCGAAGACCGGTACGGCCAGGATCCGCGCCTTCTTGCGGCGTACGAGCCTGAAGTGCTCCGGCCGCAGCGACAGACCGATCACGAAGAACGGCAGGAACTGCAGCACCCGCTGGAGGTCCAGATCGTCGCCGATATCCGGTGAGATGGACGCGAGCACGGCGACGGCCAGGGCCAGCGGGACCGGCCAGCGCACGATCTTCCACAGCGGAGTGGTCAGCCGCCAGATGAACAGGGCGGCCAGGAACCATGTCAGATACCAGGGATCCATCAGGCTGATCGGATAACCCGGATCATCGTCCGCCCACCTCTTGAAGAGCGTGTAGGCGACTTCGAAGAGGATGTAGGGAACGGCGACGCCGGTAATCAGCCGCTGCAGCCGGTCCTTGCGCATATCGAAACTGCGCGAGAAATAGCCGGAGATGATGATGAACGCCGGCATATGGAAGGCGTAGACGGTGATGTAGAGCGCCGCCGCCGTCCGGCTGCCGTCGCGCAGCGGCTCCCAGGAGTGGCCCATCGCCACGAGCACGATGGCCAGGTACTTCGCATTGTCGAAGAAGGCGTCGCGCGGCTTCGCCTTGGCGTCCACCGCCTCGGCATTCTTGGCACGGTCCGCGCCCCGGCCCTTGGCATGGCCACGGAGCCTGGCATGCGAAGTGCCGCCCGGGGCCGTCGGCTGACGGACCGTCGACGGACCGGAGGCGGTCGCCGCCGGTGCCATCGTTGCCGTCCCTCCGCCGGTCCCGGCCCGCGCCGGTGCGCCCGTCGTACTCAGCGCATCCTGCGGCATCTGGCGGGGCGGGGGAAGCGGCACCCGCCGTTCGCCGTATGCCGGAAAATCGTTTTTCAAGGAGCCTCCCGGAGCGATCCCAGAGGAGGAGCTGGACGCTGGCCCGCGCCGGGCCGCAAATCGGAACCCAAAAGCCAAATCCTGCGTCTTAGTTCTTTTACGGGGAGTGTGGCGGCGTCGAACATCTCAGGCACCTTAGCCCCGCGGCGGGAATCACGTAAATCCCCGTCTGTGGTGGCCACACGCGACGCATCCGCCCTCCACAGCTCCTTCACGCACCGCGGGCGGCAGCACGGCCCGGAGCACCGTCCGGCGCCCCGCGAGATCTGGACAATGCCCCTCTAATCCGCGACCCTTGCCCGTTATTCAATAACACCTTCGACGCCCCGGGCCCGCACCGACCGGGCGCTGGTGTTCTTCGCCACGTCCCACGCATAGACCTGCAACGGGCGTCCATGCGGGCCGCGCAGTCGGTGTACGGCCGCCAGCCAGTGTGAACTGAGCGCGGACGCACGGGGGTTGATCTGGTCGGCGAACCGCGCATAGCGCGCCAGTTTGTCCACCCCGGGCGCCCCGAGAATCCCCGTACGGATCTCCGGTGCCCTCTCGTGCACGGCCTTGACGCACGACACACAGAAGCTCTGGACCACCAGCCGGCTCCGGACATGGGCCCGGTCCAGCCACCCTCGTGCCCGTAGTTCGCGGATGACCTGCGCCTCGATTCCGGGATATTTCTCCGGGGCCTTGATCTCCAGCAAAAGGCGCTGTGCGTTATGGTCCAGACGGCGTAGATAGTCGGCGAGCGTCGGCACCCGCTCCCCCGCGAACTGCTTGCCGAACCAGCTGCCGGCATCCAGCCGCGCGATCTCGGCGGCCGTGAAGTCCCCCACCCGCCACGGCGCCCTCCCCGGAAACACCTTCGCGGCGTCGGTCGTCCGGTCCAGCGTGGCGTCATGCATCACCACCAGCCGGCCGTCCTTGCTGCGCTGCACATCGTTCTCGACCCATATGAGCCCGCGGCGGTGGGCGGCATCCACGGCCGCGAGGGTGTTCTCGGGCGCGTAACGGGAGGCGCCGCGGTGGGCGATCACCAGCGTTGCCGCGGTGCCGGGCCCGAGTCGCGTCCCGCTGCTCACCGCGACATCCGCGTACTCCTCCGGACCGGATGCCATCGCGGACGACGTCACCGCGGCCGTCACCAGGTAGGCGACCCCGGCGGCGGGTATCCGCAGCGATCTCCGAAGCATGCGGGAGCCTCCTGGTCCGCTCACCCGCGAACGGCCCCGTCCGCGGGTGATATGCCCCCTGAGGCCCTTCCTTCCGTCCAGGAATGCGGCTGTCCCCTCAACATGCCCGTATCCCCCGCCACCCGCCACGCGAGCATCCCCGCGGACGCCGTGGACCGCCCGCCCCATCGATCGCTTTTCCCCAGGTCAGCGAGGGTGGACAGGCGTGCGGAGCCGGCGGGCGGAGGTCCCCCGGACACCCCTCCATCCGTGCACGCGCCGTCGCCGGAGCGCCGTGGGTGCGGTAAGCCGTGTGCCGATGTCCGCCGGAAAGGTGCCGGATCCGTTGTTCAGATGCGCCAGATGTCCGGCAGGGAGCCGATGCCGCCGAGCCGCCGGTTGCCGGTGGCCGCGCGCCCCTCCCCCACCTGCGCTCCTTCCGTTCCGGCGAGGGGTCCCTCGCTGCCGGCGGCCTGGTGCCGCATGGTGCCGGACGAACCGGTCAGCGGCCCCGCTTCCGCGCCCCGGTCCGGCTCGCCCCCCTATTCGCCCCCGAGGGATGACGGGTGGCCGCGCTGGACGGGCAGATCGTGGAGGACAAGTTGGCCGGCGCCCTCTCACGGGAGGCCGAGGACACCGCGTACCGCGTGGTGCTGGGCGCTGACCAACGTACGGCGGCATGCGCCGCGGGCCGCCCGCGTCGAGGTGTTCGCCGGCCGGACCGCCGACCGGTCCGTGGAGGTCTCGGTCGCCGACACCGCGGGCCCCGGCGCGCCCGCGGGCACCCGCCGGGGCGGTGGCACCGGACTCGTAGGCCTCACGGAACGGGTCAGCGCTCTCGGGGGCGCGCTGGAGGCGGGCCCGTACGCGCAGGGGTGGCGGGTCAGATGCCTGCTGCCGTCGCCCGCCGTTCGCTGACCCGGTATCTGCCGGTCGGTGAAGAAGACCGCCCCGACCACGGGAACCCGTCCCTGCCGCAGACCGCGGTGCGGCCACGGTCCCCCGCCGCGCGCCGCCTCGGCCGCGACTGACCTGGCCTTTCCCCTCACCGTGGGCCTCATCGGCCGGGCCGCAAGGCTCTCCCCCGCGTATGTAGATCACGTAACAGCCGTCGATGGACGGCTGTTACACGGCTGACAGGCCATCGAGAAGCGCCACTCATAGCTTCTGACGCGCCGACCGATCCATACGAACCGGAGCGAGAGCCATGAACCGCACCCCCAGCATGACCCGGCGCCACAAGACGGCCATAGCCGCCGGATTGGCCTGCGTCGCCGTCCTCGGCACCTTCGCCACCGCCAACGGGGCGAACGCCGCCACCGCCTCGGCGCAGGCCGCTCACACCACAAGTGCCGTCCGCGCCGCCCACACCCCCTACGTCATGAACCACTACGGCGAGGAGAACGCGGACAAGGGCCGCGCCGAGCGCAGCCCCAAGAACCTGGTGCTCTCCGAGTTCACCTCGGCACAGGGCCTCAACTGGAAGCAGTGGGACGCGAAGAAGGCGGTCGCCACCGGTCAGGTCACCGGCGCCTGGTGCCTCGACACCTGCCTCGACAAGCCGCTGAAGGCGACCCTCACGCTCTCGGACCCCAAGACCGTGCACGGCAAGAAGGTCTTCTCCTCCTTCACCCTGAAGCTCGCCGGGGGCTCCGGTGCGTACGATTCGGAGGACCTCCAGGGCAAGCGCCCCCTCGCCACCAGCTGACCGGACCTCCTCGCGATGAACAAGCCCACGGCCGTGGCCACGGTGTTCGCGCTGGTGCTGACGGCCGTGGGCCTCACCGGGCGCGGCAACCCCGAACAGCCCCACGTCGAGGGCCCCGCACCCAGCCCCACCCAGGTCTCCGGCCCGGTCTATGTCTCCGACACCCTGGGCCACCCGCTGACCCGCCCCACGGGATTCGCCCTCACCGAGTTCTCCTCGGTCTCCCGGCTGAGCTGGCGCTCCTGGGGAAAGCCGAAGGCCGTTGCCACCGGGCGGGCGGAGGGCATGTGGTGCATCCCGCACTGCCCCGCGAACGGGTATCCCGCCACGGTCGAACTCAGCCGCCTGCAGCACCGCGAGAACGTCTCGTACTACACCCGCGCCGTCGTACGGGCCCCCCGCCTCCCACCCGACCAGGCAGCCGAGCTGCGCGAGGTCCAGCTGCCCGTCCCCGAGCCCTAGGAAGGCAAGCGATGACCGATGTGCTGCTCGTGGAGGACGACCCCCTGCTCCGGGAGGCCACCCAACTGTCCCTGGAGCGCTACGGATACCAGGTGCGCACGGCCGCCGACGGCCACGCCGGGCTGGCACAGTTCCGGGACCGCGCCCCCGATGTCGCCCTCCTGGACGTCATGCTGCCCCGCCTCGACGGAGTCAGCGTGGTGCGCCGCATCCGCGAGGTGAGCCGGCTGCCGGTGCTGATGCTCTCCGCCCGTACCGACCCGGTCGATGTCGTCCTCGGTCTCGAAGCGGGCGCCGACGACTACCTCACCAAGCCGTACGACATACCGGTGCTCGTCGCCCGCATACGCGCGGCACTGCGCCGCACCACCGACTTCACCGAAACCGGCCCGCACGAGGACGAGACGCTGCTGCGGTTCGGCGATCTCACGGTGGACACCGCTTCCATGGACATCCACCGGGCCGGGCGGCTGCTCGAACTCACCCCCACCGAGCGCAGGTTGGTGCTGGAATTCGCGGCCGAGCCCGGAGTCGTGCTCTCGCGGACCACTCTGCTGGAGCGCGTGTGGGACTACGCGTGCGGTGGCGATCCCCGTGTCGTCGACGTCCATGTGCAACGGCTGCGCGCCAAGATCGGCCACGGCCGCATCGTCACCGTCCGCGGCTTCGGCTACAAACTCGCACCCTGACCACCATGGGACTGCGCACCAAGACCGCCCTGATCATCGCCGGGACCGCCGCGATCGTCGCCACGCTCATCGGGCTGCTGGTCCACCAGCTCACCGTTGAGGACCAGCGGAAGAACGCGGCCCATGTGGTCGACGCCCGGCTCGTCGAGGCGGTCAGCGCCTACGCCTCCGGAATCGACAGCGGCGCCCTGGTCAATCCACGGGACCTGCCCGCCGCGCTCCGCAGGACCGTCACCGACCGTCCCGTACGGGCCACCTGCCTCCAGAACACCGGTGGCTCCGGGGCCCCGGTGCTGTGGGCCGCCACCCGCAGCGGCCGCGACATCCTCGCCGTCCGGCGCTCCTACGCCCCACAGGCCCGCGCCCTCGCCGACCTCGACCGGGTCCTGTGGGGCTCCGGCGCGTCCGTGACCGCGGTCGGCTGTGTGCTGGGCATCGTCGCGGCGGCCGGCGCGGGACGGCGTATCGCCGCGTCCGCTGACACCGCGCAGCGGATCGCGGACGGCGATCTGACGGACCGGGTCCGCCCCAAGGGCACGGACGAGATCGCCCGGCTCGGCGCCGCCGTCAACACCATGGCCGATGCCCTGAGCGCCCGCCTGGCGGCCGAACGGCAGGTCACCGCCGACATCGCCCACGAGCTCCGCACCCCCGTGGCCGGCCTGGTGACCGCCGTCGGGCTCCTGCCGCCCGGCCGCCCGGCCGAACTGGTCAGCGGGGGCGTGGACACCCTGCGCAGCCTGGTCGAGAACGTCCTGGAGGTGGCCCGGCTCGATGTCCCGGGCGTCGAGCAGGCACAGCACGAGAAGATCCTCCCGAGCGCCCTGGCGCACCGTGCCGCCACCCTGGCGGGCGGGGACGTCGAGGTAACGGTCCACCACGAAGCACCCGTGACGACCGACCCCCGCCGCGTCGAGCGCATCCTGGCCAACCTGATCACCAACGCCCGACTCCACGGCGCCCCACCCGTCACACTGGAAGTCGACGGCGCGGCGGTACGCGTACGCGACCACGGCCCCGGCTTCCCCGCCGAACTCCTCACCCACGGCCCCCAGCGCTTCCGCACCGGCGCCCGCGAACGAGGCTCCGGCATCGGCCTGGGCCTCACCATCGTCACCGGCCAGGCCCGGGTACTGAACGCCCGGGTGACCTACGAAAACCCCCTGGGCGGCGGCGCGCTGGCGGTCGTGGACCTGACGCCGCGAAGCTCGTGAAGGACCCGCGGCACCGACGCCCGGTGCTCACACACCATCCGGTCCCCCACACCCCCGGTCACAACAAAAAGGGTTCGAATCCCGAAGGCGGCTCCGTGGAAAAAGCCCAGGTCAGATGTTGCTGACCTGGGCGATCCGCTAATGATCCACCGACCTCCGTCCTCGTACGGTAGGCCCTCGCCACAGCCCCGAGTCCGGCCAAGCCCCCGGTAGCGGGACCACGGGGCGCCGCTACCAGGAGAGTTGAGCATGGATGGTTTTGCCGGTCCCGGAGGCGGGTGTGATGGCCAGGTGGCTGGTGAGGTGACGGATCATGTGCCAGCCGAAGCCACCACCGCCGCCGTTGAGATCAGGTGTGCGTTCGCGGGGAGCCGCTGAGCTGAGGTCGCTGACCGCGGCGGTCAGCGTGTCCGGGCCGGCAAAGAGCTGGAGGGTGTACCGGCCACCGCCGTGGCGCAGTGCGTTGGTGGCGAGTTCGGAGACCACCAGGAGGAAGGTGTCCGCGCGCTCGGGATCCGGCACTGGGGTGAGGTTGTCGGTGAATGCGCGGGTCGCCTCGCGGGCCCGGTGGATGCTGTCCGGGCTTTCGCCCCGCACCACGGTCGGTACGGGATGAGGGGCGCTGGTGATCTTCATACCGTTCATGCGCGTACACCCCACCTGTGATTTGTTGCGCCTTTTGCCGTGGCAGGCAGTGTGCCCGCCCTCTCGGTTCCCACACCCCGGCAACGCGCTTCCTGGCGCCGTTTCCATCAAACGTGGCCGATAGAAGGTCGACCATCACCTTCACAGAAAATCTGTCATGGCAGCGGTAGACATGCGCCCCAACGGGAGTTAGGCTTTCCGTCGTAGCCAAGAGATCGAAAGGCGCGGCAGAGGTCGAACTGCCGTGCGTGCAGTGCCAGAAGAGGCACGGCAGTGGAGTCGCGGGGCCGAAAGGTATGCACGTGGGCCCCGCGACTGACTGCCGGGCCGGGCGGCCCCCGGGGCCGCGAGCAGAGCCGCAGGATCCGCAGTAGCAAGCAGGTCGACAGAAGGAAGAGGAGGAGGCAGACGCCATCAGGATCGCCCGGGCGAGGAAGTGAGCCGCTCGGGTACCGCAGGCCCCGGATTGGAAGGTGGTCCCCGGTCACGCATCCGCGATCCCCGCACTCCCCGCCCTCTCCCGGGCGACGGTGCGGAAACAGAAGGCCGGCACCGCAGTAAGCCGGCAGATGGTGTCCAAATCCCTCGGGGCCCTGGTGCGTGTTCGGCACCAGGGCCCCACGATGCATTCCCCGATCAGAGGTGCAGATGACCGCAGAAATCTCTCACGACCGTCTCAACGACGAGGACTACCCGGCCTACACCATGGGTCGAGCCGCCGAAATGCTCGCCACCACCCCCGCCTTCCTGCGGGCCCTCGGTGAGGCCAAGCTGATCACGCCTCTGCGTTCCGAGGGCGGCCACCGCCGCTACTCCCGCTACCAGCTGCGTATCGCCGCACGCGCCCGCGAACTCGTCGACCAGGGAGCCCCCGTCGACGCCGCCTGCCGCATCGTCATCCTCGAAGACCAGCTCGACGAAGCTCAGCGCATCAACGAAGAACTGCGCGCGGCACCCTCCGGGCCCCGCCTCGACGAGACCGAGGCCTGAACTCCGCTTCCCGCGCACGCCGCCACGCCCCGGGGACGTTCGGTCGGCGTCGGACACGCCGGCGTCACAGCCCGACTCACAGCAGCCATGCGGACGAGTTCCGTCGATTTCGTCGCCGGAGCTCTTCGCCGTCAGCCTGACGCCAACCGGCCTGAGCACCGCGGTCGAGGTGTCCCCTGACCTTGCGGCAGCGTCCGGGGCTCCGCGCCTCTGATTCATCGGGGCCGGGCGGGCCATCGGGACATGGGACCGACGAGGCCCACGAGCCGGCACACCGCTGTGGTCAGCAGACGGCGAGGGAAATGGCGATGTAGTGCGCGGTGAAGGCTGCCACCGTCAGGGCGTGGAACACCTCGTGAAAGCCGAACCAGCGAGGTGAGGGGTCGGGGCGCTGGAGGGCGTAGACCACCGCGCCCACGCTGTAGAGGAGACCGCCGGCCACGACCAGGGCGAGTACGGCCACTCCGCCGGTGTGCAGGAAGTCGGCCAGGTAGCGCACCGGCGCCCACCCCAGGGCCAGGTAGCACGGGGTGTACAGCCAGCGCGGGGCTCCGACCCACAGGACCCGGAACGCGATGCCGGCCAACGCGCCCGCCCACACGATCCACAACAGCACGGACCTCTGGTCCGGTGGCAGTAGGCGCACGGCCAGGGGGGTGCAGGTGCCGGCGATGATGAGGAAAATATTGGCGTGGTCGAGACGTCGCAGACGAGCCTCGCCGAGCGGCCCCCATGTGCCCCGGTGGTAAATGGCGCTCGTCCCGAACAGCAGCAACGCGGTGACCGCGTACACGGCGCAGGCCCAGGCGGCCTGTGGGGTGCGAGCCAGGCAGACGAGTACGATGCCTGCGATCAGTGCGGCGGGGACCATTCCGGCATGGAGCCAGCCACGCAACCTCGGCTTGATCGATTCGGCCAGGTCGGACGCCTGCTCCACCAGAGCGGCAACCGAGTGACCATTTTCTGCTGCACCGTCACCTTGTGATCCGCCGGGCAGCCCTACCTCGCGGTGCTCTCCACGCGCTGACGCGACGTGGACACATTCGGCCTCAGCAGCGTCACGGGACATGGCTTCCCGTCCTCCACCGGGCTCCTGGGCGTCACTGGCAATCATGCGCCCATGCTAGGAGACCTCGCAGGACAGCCCTTCGAGAGGTCAGGCCGAAAGCCAGGCGCATCTCGCCGGGTGTGGGCTCTCTCGCCGCCGCGTGGACTCCGGTCCGTCGGTCCCGCCGCGAATTGGGCCTCCCGAACCTGAGTGGATCGGCTGGTCGTGGGAACGGTCAGGGCTTCCGAACGGGCAATCTCCGCTCGCCTACCCGCAAAGATCGCCGATGCTTCCTGAGGTCCGCCCCCACGTATCCGCCCCCCTAACAGACCAGTTGGAACACCAATTGGGCCTGGCTGCAGACCTCGAAGCCAGCCATCTCGATGTGGAGCGCGTCGCCGACATCGCAGTCGTCGCAGCTGCCCACTCCGGTGGCTACGCGGCCATCGCCCATCTCCTCGGACTGCTGGCCGCGCTCCCTGCCCCCACCGAGGCAGGCGAGCGCTTCTGGTCGGACCTGTGGAGGTCCTCGGGCACCGCCTACCTGCTACCCGCCAACATCAAGGCTGAGGTGGCGCAATCCCCGGCAGGCGAAGGTACCGCCCTGGCCCGACAGATCCTCTCGGCTGTCGATGAGATGACTCCGACCCAACGCGTCGCAGCCGGGGAGGTGATCGGTCAAGTCCTCGCCGAGTCCGACCATCTTCCCGACCTCAAGACACAGGTCATCGGAGAACTGTGGCTCCGCGATCTGGAACTCACCGCCTGGCGGGTCCTGCACGCCGACCGCAGGTCGGACGATTCCGCTGGACGGAAAGCCTTCCTCGAAGCCTGGACGAGCATCTAAAGGTCCGCTCCTCCTCGACAGACCGGGGCGCGCAGCCATGGCTACGCGACCTCGACCCTGCGCATGACAGGCTCCGTCGCCCCCCGGCACGAGAGCACGCCCCCTGTCCGGTCAAAGCACTGCCCGCACGGGGGGGGGCGGCAGCTACCGGCCGCGGTGTGCGCGACCCCTCGGGCAGGGACCGGAAGGTCAGGACGCGTTGATGTTCTCGGCCTGGGGGCCCTTCTGGCCCTGGGTGACGTCGAACGTCACGGTCTGACCTTCCTGGAGCTCACGGAAGCCCGAGGAATTGATCGCGGAGTAGTGGGCGAACACGTCCGGGCCGCCGCCGTCCTGGGCGATGAAGCCGAAGCCCTTCTCCGCGTTGAACCACTTCACAGTTCCCCTGGCCATGTCCCATGCCTTCCAGCCGATGCGCGCCTCCCGCAACGTGCGGAAGGCGGAGGTGATCGCCCTGGTTCCTGCAGCACAGCACAGCAGAACGCCCACGCCGAAGACGTGGGCGAAGGGTAACTTCCGAACCATGACAGCTGACGCAGACGCTACACGTCCGCACACTCTGTCACCATAGGAAGCGAGCCGCGCGTCACACCCCGACACGTGCGTGCGGGGCCCGCCGGTGCCCGGCGGGCGCACTGCCTCAGGCCACGGGCGGATTGGACGATCCCGCGGCGCGGTGGTGTTCGGCGTTGATGCGCTGGGCTTCTTCGAGTTGGTCTTCAAGGATGACGATGCGGCAGGCAGCCTCGATGGGGGTTCCCTGGTCGACGAGTTCCCGGGCGCGGGCGGCAATGCGCAGTTGGTAGCGGGAGTAGCGTCGGTGGCCGCCCGCGGAGCGCAGCGGGGTGATGAGGCGGGCTTCGCCGAGGGCACGGAGGAAGCCCTGGGTGGTGCCGAGCATCTCGACGGCCCGGCCCATGGTGTAGGCGGGGTAGTCGTCGTCATCGAGACGTCCGAACGAGTCGTCTGCTGTCATTGCACCTCTCTGTGGAACGCATGGAGGGGCCCTGGTGCCATATGCACCAGGGCCCCGAAGGAACTGCTACACCATCTGCCGACCCTAGTCCTGCGCCGGCCTTCTGTTTCCGCTGGCCCGACCGAGCTGCTGCCGGGGGTGCGGGGATCGCGGTTGCTTGACCGGAGACCACCTCACTATCGATGTCCTGCGGTACCCGGGCTCAAAACTTCTGCCCGGGCGATCCTGATGGCGCAACTCCTCCGTTCTTCCCTCTGAACCAATCACTTATCAAATGGATCTGCGTACTGCTGGTGGCCTTACACAGCGCCACTCTTCGGCAGCCAGCCCCGTCGCCCGTCCTGCATCTGCTCTGGCTTAGAACCCCGCTACCGAACCTCCCGATGCGCGCGCCCGCAGCCGACGCCTTCATCGAGGTGTTGCTCACTGACTTCACTGCTGGGTACTGCGAACTGCACTTACGGGTACTGCACTTGCGCTAACTGCGGTCCTGCTCACGGCAGCCCCTGATCGCTGCGGGCCACCCGGTCCGGCCGTCAGTCCCGTCGCCTTCCTGCAACAACCCTGGCTTCGGAACTCCACCACCGCACCGTCCTGCGAACTGCAACTGCGGGTACTGCTGCCCGGCAGTTCGTCTCTGCCAGGCCCTGCTGTCTCTCTGGGCTACGAGAGAAACCATAACCACACCACAGCCCAATGTCTACTCCGGTCGACATAGATTTCCGCGTGTTCGGCAGTGAGGTAATCGACCTCGAACAGCGGCGAGGCAGGCGCGAGGCCGTCATTGCCGGGTCAACCGCCGCAGGCCGGGGCACAAGCACCACGCGGAGAGGACGGGGTACGGACGCTCCAGAGACCAAGGCGACCTGATGGACACGATGAGCATCGGCGTCGCAACCGCCCGGTCCACGGCATCCGTCGCCGGCGCGCGCGAGCAACCCGAGACTTCCTCGACCGCTTCGTACACCCGATCGCGGCCGAGGCCGCCGACACCGTGGTCCTGGTCGTCTCGGAGCTCGTCACCAACGCTCTGCGCCACGGCGGCGGCACCGGCACCCTGGGCCTGCCCGCGCACCCGGACAGCATCGAGGTGACCATGCATGGCTGCAGCCCGCATGCGCCGTGTATGCGCCCCCTGACCTGAACGGCGGCGCCGGGGGCGGCTGGCCCATGGCCAACCGTCTTACCCGTGTCACCGCGGTCACCCGCCGGGCCTCCGGCGGCAAGACCGTGAGCGGCCGTCTTGCCCAGTAGCGTCGCCGCTTAAGCAGCCGGATGGCCGGCGAATATAAGCTGCCTCATGTCGAAGCCTGACGAGCTGCTCATTGGCGTCGTCGCCCTGGTGGAGTCCGGGGCAGAGCAATCAGATGTCCCTGACCGTGGTCACCGGTGGTGCTGTCATCACGGGTCGGCTGGCTCCCGAAGCAGTGTGGAGGCTGAGGGTGTCGGAGGTCCTGACGGATTCGGACTGCTTGGGAGAGTTCTCCGCCGTCTTCCTTGCCCCCGCTAAGAAGGACGGGCCTCCCACGCATCTGCACTTCCATGTCGCCCGGATCCTGCAGGGCACAGTGGGGATCCCGGAGACGGGCGGGATGTACCGCGTTGCGATCGAGGACGTCAGCGGCTGGACCGTGGGCGACTTCAGCTATTCCGACCGATGAGCACGCACTGCGACAGGGACCCGTTGCAAGCAGTGTGGGCCCGACCGGCACGTGCCGGTCGGGCCCACACTGCTGTTCAGGTGCCGGCCTCTACCTGTCCCTCGGTCAGACGGATACGGGGGCGCCGAGCATCGCGGAAGCTTGCTGGAGCGGGCTGAGCATGCGTACAGGGGTGGCTGTGGCGAGGGTGCGGCAGGTGAAGCCGAGCTGAGTCATGGCCCGGAGGACTTCGGCGGCGCTGAAGTCACGTCGGTCCTGGCGGGTGACGACCTGGCCGACTTGCTTGACGGGGTAGTGGCGGCGGCCGATGATCACGGATTCGCCGGTGCCCGGTTCGGGCTTGATGCCCTTCATCGATTCCAGCACGCCGCTCTTGGTGAGCTCGAAGGGGAAACGGGCGATGACGCAGCGCATGTGGCCTCACAGGGAGAAGGGGAGAACGGTCCGACCAGGGTGAGGCGGTTCAGCGGGAGGGGGCGAGGATGCCCAGACCGCTGCCTTGCTCGTCAACCACCGGCAGGGCACCGAGCCGGAGGCGGCACATCGCGCGCTCGGCTTCGGCCATCGTGGCCACGGGTGAGGTGAACCACCCGTGCTCGCCCAGGATGTCGCGCAGGCGGACGCGGTCCGTGTAAGCGGAGCTGTCACGGACGGCGGTGAGTTCGGTCTGGGTGACCAGGCCGGTGCACTGGCCGTCCTGGTCGCAGACGACCAGTCGGCCCGTGCGGGCGGCGGCCATGACGGACAGCGCCACCTCGACACTCATGTCGTCACAGACCTGCAGGCCGGCCGCGTCCATCACCTCAACCAGCGTCCTGCGCACGGGGTCGGCGCTCGCCGGGCGGGGCTGCATCTGAACCAGCGTCAAAAGGTGCCTCCTGCAGAGATGGGTCAGCTTCCTGATCACGAAGGTTCTAGGCCGCCGCGTCGAAGACGGACTGGCGTGCGGGCGTGCGCCGGGTCGCCGAAGAGGGGCGGCGTCGGCCTCGGGAGGAGGCGCTGCGCTTAGGGCGTTCGACCACCGGTGCGGTGATGACGACCGGGATGCCGGACGGGGCCTGGGCGCCGGTGATCCGGCTCAGGGTCTCGTCGCCCGAGCGGATCTGGGTGGTCTGCGGCCGGATTCCGGCGTCCGCCATCAGACGGACCATGCCGCGACGCTGGTTCGGTGTGACGAGCGTGACGACGCTGCCGGACTCGCCCGCGCGGGCGGTACGGCCTCCGCGGTGGAGGTAGTCCTTGTGGTCGGTCGGCGGGTCGACGTTGACGACGAGGTCGAGGTTGTCGACGTGGATGCCGCGCGCCGCGACGTTCGTCGCCACAAGCACGGTGACGTGTCCAGTCTTGAACTGGGCCAGGGTCCGGGTGCGCTGCGGCTGCGACTTGCCGCCGTGCAGCGCGGCGGCACGTACCCCGCTGTTGAGCAGGTCCTGGGTCAAGCGGTCGACTGCGTGCTTGGTGTCCAAGAACATGATCACGCGGCCGTCGCGGGCGGCGATCTCGGTCGTGGCGGCGTGCTTGTCGGCGCCGTGGACGTGCAGGACGTGGTGCTCCATCGTCGTGACCGCACCGGCCGAGGGGTCGACCGAATGCACGACGGGGTCGGTCAGGTACCGGCGCACCAGCAGGTCGACGTTACGGTCCAAGGTGGCGGAGAACAGCATCCGCTGCCCCTCCGGGCGGACCTGGTCCAGCAACGCGGTGACCTGCGGCATGAACCCCATGTCAGCCATCTGGTCGGCCTCGTCCAGCACCGTGACACCCACGTGGTTCAGCCTGCAGTCGCCACGGTCGATGAGGTCCTTGAGTCGGCCCGGGGTCGCGACGACGACCTCGGCTCCACCTCGCAGCGCGCCGGCCTGCTTGCCGATCGACATCCCGCCCACCACCGTGGCCAGCCGCAGCTTGACGGAGCGGGCGTACGGAGTGAGCGCCTCGGTCACCTGCTGCGCCAGCTCTCGCGTCGGTACGAGGATCAGCCCCAGCGGCTGGCGGGGCTCAGCCCGCTGTCCGGCGGTACGGGTGAGCAGGGCGAGGCCGAAGGCGAGGGTCTTGCCGGAACCGGTGCGCCCGCGGCCCAGGACGTCGCGGCCCGCCAGGGAGTTCGGCAGCGTGGCGCCCTGGATCGGGAACGGTGCACTCACGCCCTGCTTGCCGAGTTCGGCCAGTAGCTGCTCGGGCATGCCGAGCTCGGCGAAGCCCTCAACGCCGGGCAACGCGGGGGTGATCGTCTTGGGGAGCGCGAACTCACGCTGCACTGTGGCGGGCCGGCGGCCGTAACCACCGGAACGGGCCGGCGAGCCGAAGCGGCTGCCGTCCTTTCTGGCGTCGGCACTTCCATTACGGGCGCGGGCGGAGCGGTCGTTCGTGTGTGTGCGGTTCATGCGGAACCTTCCTCGATGCGGCGCATATCAAGGAATTCCCGCAGCGATGAGCGGCACGGGGAATTACTGCTATGGGCCGATGGCAAAAGAAAGCAAATATGGCCAGTGGGAATCTGCGCGGGCACAGGTGCTTAAATGGGGGACGCGATATCCGCGGTGTAGCTCTTCAGGATGCGCCTGCATTCTGAAGGAGGAGCCACGTGTGGTGAGCTGTGGATTCTTCAGAGGTGAAACTGCTGCGGGAAATGCGTGTAGCTGGGGCCCGCACCCCGAAGGATGCGGGCCCCAGCTACAAAATGCGCGTCAGCGTCAGACCGGAACGATGTTCTCGGCCGTCAGGCCCTTCTGGCCCTGCGCGATGTCGAAGTTCACCTTCTGACCTTCGAGCAGCTCGCGGAAGCCCTGGGCGGCGATGTTCGAGAAGTGGGCGAACACGTCAGCGCCGCCACCCTCCTGCTCGATGAAGCCGAATCCCTTTTCTGCGTTGAACCACTTCACGGTACCAGCAGCCATGTCATATCTCCTTGGGGGCAGTACATCGGCCTCCGCACTGCGCGGACGCCGTGTCGCCGCAATGATTACCCCGCCCGGAAAATTGACCGGAAATACAAAAGCGCTCCCACAGGGAGGAGCCGAGTGGGGCACTTGAAGTTTTGGGAACCACAACCGCAACTGAGATCGACAGTAGCACGCCTCCAGGGTCTGCGTAGGTTAGATAATTCCACTCTGCTCGTTGCGGCAAAAACTCTCACTGCATGGTCCGTTAAACTCTCCTCTCGCGGGGACAGGTATTGATGCACCTGGGGTGCAACGATTCGGGAATCCCGCCTTCTCGGTTCGGGCTTGTTCCCTCACCTCACAGAAGGCCACGTCGCACCAGGGGCGGGGAAATGGCGCACGCCGGCTCAGACGTCGCGCTGAGGCCGACGATCTGGCGCTCGTGGTGAGGAACCTGCTCAGGGGCAACTTGCTCGGCGTCAGGTGGTTGGCGTCGGCGCCCAGCCGTTGCGCGGCTTCGTCGGCTTCCCGAAGAAGCGTCGGCGTCGTTGCCCGGTCCTCGGCTCGGGAGGCTGCCACGGCACCAGGAGGAAGCCCGTGTCATGGAGCGAGAGGTACCTGTCGCTCGTGGTGCACAATCACGCTGCATCACGGCCGCCGCATCGTTCGCTAGCTGGATCGCCCGGGTGAAGCGGCCAGTGGCCATCAGGCACGGCTTGGCTGTCCAGAAGAGCAAGCCCTCACCGTGTTCCGGCCACTCACCGCGTGGGCGCGCTCCCCGCGCCGTTGCGGGGCCTCTCCGACAACCCTGGATTGTCGATACCCACCTGGCGAAGACCGTCGACAAGGCTCACCGCGCGAGCTGAGCCCATTGCGCTGGGACTACCGTCAGGTCAGTGACATGCGCACTGCGTCGACCAACGATGCCGCACGCACATCGTCAGGGTCGCTGATGATGTGGTTCATGACGTAGGCGAAGGCAATTCCGTGCTCCGGATCGGCGAAGCCGAGAGAGCCGCCTCGGCCGGTGTGGCCGAAGGAGCACGGACCGGTCATGGGGTTGTCCTCGGTGGGAAGCATGTAGCCGGAGCTGAACCGGCTGGGTGCTACCAGTACTTGGTCCCTCCCGTTGGCCTGCTCCTTGGTCGCCGATACGAGGGTTGCCGGGTTGAAGAGCCGGAAGTCCTCCACCTCGCCGATCAGCGCTGCGTACATGCGCGCTAGACCCCGCGCGGTGCCGATGCCGTTGGAGGCCGGGAGTTCCGCGGCCTGCACTTCGGCGGAGTTGAAGTCGATCTCGGCCGGGTCGGTAACTGCGTACGCCCTGTTGCTGAAGGAATTCGGGTCGCGTCAGGCGGCGACCTGTTCGCGGAGTTCTTCGGGGATCGACTCTGGAGGCATGGTTGTGAAGTCGACCTCCGGCCTTCGGTGCCCATGCGGCTGACCCGGTCGCGTTCGCTCGCCGGCAGCCCGATGAAGAAGTCCAGCCCGAGTGGGGCGGCGATCTCGGGCACCCGATCCCCCGCAACGTGATCGCCAACATGGAGTCCAGGCGACGCTCCAACCTGCCCTTGGTCGACGTCATGGACTTGGCCAAGGCGCTGAACACGCCCCCGATTTGCCTCGTCTATCCCGTCGGCTACGTCGACGACGTGCAGCGACTTCCGCTCCAGCACCCCACCTCCACCCTGAACGCCCTGCACTGGTTCACCGGGGAGGACGCCGAACTCGGCGCGGACGACGACATGCTCCGCTACTTCCGCGCCCACCACGCTGCCGAGGAGCAATTGCGGAGCGCGCGACGAGACGAGGAGTACGCGCGCTACCACGCCAAGTCCGCCCCGACCGCCGACCGGAAGGCCGATGCCCTCCGCACCCAGGCACGTGCCGCCGAGGCGGCCGACGACGCCGAGAGCTGTCTACGCAGACTCCGCGCCTTCATCCGGGAGGCGGGCGTCACGCCTCCTGACCTGTGGCCCGACATTGCCGCCGCAATCGACTCGCCCCGAAACCGACCCCGACACCACTGAGGAGACTGATCTTTGAAGGGCTCCACCTACCGCCGCTGCTCCTGCCGGGACCCCAAGACCGGCAAGGAACTCGGCAGCTTCTGCCCCAAGCGCAACAGCAGGAACCACTGCACCTACTCCATACGCCAGGAGCTCTCGCCCCGAGAGGACGGCAGCCGGCGGTCATTCGCCCGTGGCGGGTACGGCAGCCTCAAGGCGGCCCAGGCCGACCTCGACCACATCCACGCTCTCCTCGGGCTGGCCGAGTCGACGACCCCGAGGGCACAGAACTCATCGCCGAGATGCTGGCAGAGGTCAGCCGCGAGCGTTCCCCTCTGCCTGACGTCGAGGAGACAAGGCGGCGTCTCAACGCCGGCCAGGACCTCATCGGCAGTCTGACGGTGAGCGAGTGGCTTGACCGGTGGCTGGCCGGCAAGCGCATACGCAAGTCCGGCCTCAACCGCTACGAGACCGACATCCGCGTGCACTTGAAGCCGCGCATCGGAACCCGGCGCCTCGACCGGCTACGAGTCAGCCACCTCAGCGAGATGTTCACGGACATCCGCGAAGCCAACGCCCAGATCCTGGAGGACAACGCCCAGCGGCGAGCCGCGGTCGACGAGTTGGCGACCGTACCGTGGAAGGGAGTGGAGAACCGTACCCGCCGTAAGACGATGAGGGCCGCGATCGACGAGATGCCGCTCTTCCGTCGCATCACCGGCCCCGCCACGCGTCAGCACGTCAAGGCGACCCTCCGTGCGGCCCTGAACGACGCGATCGGGCAGCAGATCATCACGTTCAATCCGGCCGCCCACGTCGAGATCGATCCCGTGCGCAAGCCGAAGGCCCTGGTGTGGACGGATGAGCGGGTTGCCAAGTGGGAGCAGAGGGGCGAGGAGCCGTCACCCGTGATGGTCTGGACGCCCCAACAGACCGGCGCCTTCCTCGACTTCGTCGCTGGAGATCGCCTCTACGCGATGTGGCATCTGATCGCCTTCCGCGGCCTGCGGCGAGGCGAGGCGTGCGGACAGTCATGGTCGGAAACGAACCTCGACATCCACTCCCTCACCGTCTCTCCCAACTCGTGCAGGACGGATGGGAGGTCGAGGCGTCCGACCCTAAGACCGACAGCGGGTACCGCGTGGTCGCGCTCGACGACGACACCGTCAACGTCCTGAAGCAGCACCGCGAGCGGCAGGATGCGAATCGCGAGGAGTGGGGCTCGGCCTGGGGCGAGACCGGCCATGTCTTCACCCAGGAAGACGGCTCCTGGCTACACCCCGGCAAGGTGACCGACCTCTTCGAGCGGCTCGTCGCCGCCTCCGGTCTCCCGCCGATCCGCCTGCACGATCTGCGCCACGGCGTGGCAACCCTCATGCTGGCCGCCGACATCGACATCAAGATCGTGTCGGACACGCTCGGGCACAGCGACACCCGCATCACACGGGACATCTACCAGAGCGTCCTGCCCCAGGTCGGCAAGAGCGCCGCCGAGGCGACGGCGAAGCTGGTCCCACTTCAGCGCAAGGCCGAGGCGGAGAAGGCGGCCCGCAAGGCCGCGAAGAAGGAGAAGGCCAAGAAGGCCGCGGCGAAGAACGCCAGCAAGGACAGGGGCGGCAAGCCGAAGAACAAGGCGAAAGCCCAGCCCAAGGTCGGCAAGAAGGCCAAGCTCCGGAAGCCCAAGAAGTAGGTCTCTGAGCGCCCCCGCTCACGCATCGCTCACGCAAGCCCTCCCACGGCACCCCGGCCGTGTGACGCGCCATGCCCCGAAAAAAAGCAAAAGCCCCAGGTCACGGCGAGTGAGTCCCGGGGCTTCCACAGAGCCGCCTTCGGGATTCGAACCCGAGACCTACGCATTACGAGTGCGTTGCTCTGGCCAACTGAGCTAAGGCGGCGTGGTGCGCGGCCCAGTCTACACATCGCAGAGGGGTGCTCTGTAACCGGTTTAGGAGCTGGTCAGGGGTGGGCGGGGAGCGGGGTGAAGGGGTGTGAGGCGGGTCACTCGCAGCGCTTGTTCTTCGGGGGGACGGCGCCCGTGAGGAGGTAAGTGTTGATCGTGGTGTCGATGCACTTGCTGCCGCGGCCGTAGGCGGTGTGGCCGTCGCCCTCGTAGGTGAGGAGGGTGGCGCTGGAGAGCTGGGAGGCGAGGGCCTTGGCCCATCCGTAGGGGGTGGCCGGGTCGCGGGTGGTGCCGACAACGAGGATCGGGGCGGCGCCCTTGGCCTCGATGCGGTGAGCCGTGCCGGTGGGCTTGACCGGCCAGTATGTGCAGTTCAGGGCGGCCCAGGCAAAGCTTTCGCCCAAGACCGGGGAGGCCTTGCGGAAGCTGGGCAGGGCGGCGCGGACCTGGTCGGAGGAGGTGAAGGCGGGGGGGAGGTCGAGGCAGTTGACGGCGGGGTTGGCGTACATCTGGTTGCTGTAGGAGCCGTTCGGGTCGCGCTCGTAGTAGCTGTCGGAGAGGGTGAGCAGCCCTCGGCCGTTGCCGGCCTTGGCCTGGGTGAGATATTCGCGCAGCAGGGGCCAGGCGCGTTGGTCGTACATAGCGGCGATGACGCCCGTGGTGGCCAGGGATTCGGTGAGCTTTCGGTCCTCGCCGGTTGCTGCCGGGTGGGTGTCCAGCTTTTTGAAGAGGGCGGAGAGCTGCTTGGCGGCGTCCTCGGTGCTCTTGGTGCCGAGGGGGCAGTTCTTGTGCTTGATGCAGTCCGCGGCGAACGCCTTGAATGCGGTGTTGAAGCCGGCCGTCTGTTCCAGGTTGGTGGTGCGGGAGTCGAGCTCCGGGTTCATTGCGCCGTCGAGGACCATGCGGCCGACGCGGGAGGGGTAGAGGCCGGCATAGGTCGCGCCGAGGAAGGTGCCGTAGGAAGCGCCGATGTAGTTGAGTTTCTTGTCGCCCAGGACGGCGCGCAGCACGTCCATGTCGCGGGCGGCCTCGATGGTGGAGATATGCGAGAGCAGCTTCCCGGAGTGGGATGCGCAGCCCTTGGCGAAGTTGCGGTACGCGGTGGTGAGCTTGTTGGCCTCGGCCGGTGAGTCCGGGGTCTGGTCGGTCTGGGTGTAGCGGTCCATCTGCTTGTTGCTGAGGCATTCGACCGGCTGGCTGCGGGCCACGCCGCGCGGGTCCATCGCCACCATGTCGTAGCGCGCACGGACCGCGGCGGGCTGTGGCGCGTACTGCTGGAGGTAGTCGATCGCCGAACCGCCGGGGCCGCCCGGATTGACCATGAGGGAGCCGAGCCGGCTGCCGTGGCCGGTGGTCTTCCTGCGGGCCACCGCGAGCTTGAGGTCACCGGCGCCGGGGCGGGAGTAGTCCAGCGGCGCCTTCATCGTCGCGCATTCGAACCCGCTCGCCCCACAGGGATGCCAGCTCAGCTTCTGGTCGTAGTAGGACCGGAGGCCGGCCGGGGTCGAGGCCGGGAGGGGCGCGAGGGTCGCGGCCTCGGCGGGGCGCTGGGCACCGGCCTCCGTCGTAGGGCCCGGGGACGCCTCGGCGCCGGGGGAAGAACTCCCCGAGGAGCAGCCGGAGATCAGCAGAGCGGTGGCCGCGAGGAACGCGGCGGAGGTGCGGAGCAGGCGGCTGGTGGCCATGGACGGTCCCTTGGTCTCGGTCCCTGGAAGGTGGAGTGCGGTGTCGGTCCCTGGAAGGTGGAGTGCGGTGTCGGTCCCTGGAAGGTGGAGTGCGGGTGGCGGTGCTGTGCGGGTGGCGCAGTGGGTGCCGGGGATGGCGTTGTGGGTGCTGGTGGTTGGGGTGCTTGCTGCGTGGTGGCGGCCGGGAGTCGACCGCCTGGGGGGAGTTGGGGCCCGGCGGTGAGGGCGGTGGCGGATGTCGGGTGGCGGACATCGGGCGATGACTCGGACGGAGAGTATCCGGGCGGGAACGTTGTGTGTGCGGCTCCTTGAAGGGGCGGGCCGGGCGAGCGGCGGGGGTCGGGGTGCGGTGGGAGGTGGGAGGTGGTCAGCCGGCGCGGAGGGCCGCCGTCATCGCCTCGACCGCGAGGAGGGGGGCCACATTGCGGTCCAGGGCCTCGCGGCAGGCGATCACGGCTTCTATCCGGCGCAGGGTTCGTTCGGGGGTCGAGGCGGTGGCGATGCGGTGGATGCTGTCGCGTACCTCGTCGTTGGCGAGGGGTACCGAGGCGCCCATCTGGAGGGTGAGGACGTCGCGGTAGAAGCCGGTGAGGTCGACCAGGGCCAGGTCGAGGCTGTCGCGCTGGGTACGGGTCGAGCGGCGCTTCTGCTTGTCCTGGAGTTCCTTCATGGCGCCGGCCGTGCCACGCGGCAGGCGTCCGCCCGTGCCGGCGGCGGCGCCGAGCGCGGCGCGCAGCTCCTCGGTCTCCTTGGTGTCGACGTCCTCGGCGACCTGCTTGGCGTCCTCCCCCGCGGCGTCGATCAGCTCCTGGGCGGCCTTGAGGCAGCCGCCGATGTCATCGACGCGGAGCGGAAGTTTGAGCACGGCCGTCCTACGGGCGCGGGCACGCTCGTCCGTGGCGAGCCGGCGGGCCCGGCCGATGTGCCCCTGGGTGGCGCGGGCGGCCCGGTCGGCGGCCTGCGGCTCGATGCCGTCCCGCCGGACGAGGACGTCGGCGACCGCACTGACCGGCGGTGTACGCAGGGAGAGATGGCGGCAGCGCGAGCGGATGGTGGGGAGGACGTCCTCCACGGAGGGGGCGCACAGCAGCCAGACCGTGCGGGGAGCGGGCTCCTCGACGGCCTTGAGGAGGACATTGCCGGCGCCTTCGGTGAGGCGGTCGGCGTCCTCCAGGACGATCACCTGCCAGCGGCCGCCGGCCGGGGACAGCGAGGACCGGCGTACCAGGTCGCGGGTTTCCTTGACGCCGATGGAGAGCAGGTCCGTACGGACGATCTCGACGTCGGCGTGCGTACCGACCAGGGCCGTATGGCAGCCGTCGCAGAAGCCGCAGCCGGGGGCGCCGCCTTCCTGGGCGGGGCGGGAGGAATCGAAGACAGCGCGGTCCGGGCTGACGCACTGCAGGGCGGCGGCGAAGGCGCGGGCGGCGGTGGAGCGGCCGGAACCGGGCGGGCCCGTGAACAGCCAGGCGTGCGTCATCTGGGAGGCGCCGCTGCGGGCGGCGGGCGGCTGCGGCCGCTCACCGGGCCGGGGCCCCTGTCCCGCACGCTCCGCGGTGATGAGGGCGTCCGCATCGCGCGCGGCCGCGGCCAGTTGCGCCGTCACCCGGTCCTGGCCGACCACGTCGTCCCATACCGCCATCGCTGTCCGCCGTTCCTGTCCGTGCCGTTCTGCTCGTGCCGTGCGGGGTGCGTGTGTGCCCGGCCGCACCCCACGCATTGCTCCACGCCTGACCCATTGTGGTGCAACCCACTGACAAACGAATCCGGAAGCCGGCCCCGGGCGGCCGGACGGGGACCCTCCGGAACCCGGAAACGGGGGGGGGGGGGGGGGGGGGGGGGGGGGGGGGCGGGGGGGGGGCGGGGGGGGGGGGGGGGGGGGGGGGGGGGGGTTTGTGGGGGGGGGGGCCGCCGTGCGCGGGCGTAGCGTGGTCGGCACGTCCTTCCCGCGGGGGTGGCCATGGAGTGGTACGAGGAACCCGGCATCGGTGAGCGCATC
>NZ_JBICXQ010000030.1:0-132821 GCF_043200375.1 Streptomyces sp. NPDC048434
TGCAGGGGGGACCCTGTGGGAGAGTAGGACGCCGCCGAACAATCTTTCAGCTCCGGTCCCTGAACCCTTGTGGTTCAGGGACCGGAGCTTTTTTGTTCTGATTTTCGGGTGGTGGGTGTAACTCGACGTTCATCTCACCTGACCAGGATCCGTTGCATGCGGACAGTGGGAGCGCTCAAGTCGGCCGGTGTCAGTGCTGGTGATGAGGTCGTGGTGCCGGCGTACGGCAACGCCGAGGTGGCCCGGGCCGTGCTGGAGTTGGGCGCGGTGCCGGTGTTCGCCGATGTGGACGGCGACAGTTACTGCCTGGACCCGGCCGCGGTGTCGGATGTGGTGACCAGCCAGACGGCCGCCGTCGTGGCGATCCACCGGTTCGGTCGGCAGGCGAACGCCGGCTGGATCCGTGAAGTGGGTCAGCGGCACGGTCTGTTGGTCCTCGTGGAGGATGAACCCGGGGCGGACCCGGAGGGCGCGGAGCTGCGGCGCGCGCATGCGTCGTACCTGGACGGCAGGCTCAGCGGCGTCTGGACGCCGACGCCGGCGGCGGGGCACACGTACGAGCAGTATGTGGTGCGGGTGCCGGGCAACGGGCGGCCGGACCGGGATGCGTTCGCGCGGGCGCTGCGGGCCAAGGGTGTGGCGTGCAAGGTGCCCGTACTGGCTCCGGTGTACCGGATGCCTGGGCTGCGGCGGGACGTCTTTCTGCCGCAGACCGAGCGGGCCGTGGACGAGACACTGGCGCTGCCCGTGCATGCGGGGATGTCGCGGCGGGAGCTCCACAAGATGGTCGGTGCGTGCAATGCGCTCGGCGGATTGCTGCAGCCGGCCTTTTGAGCGAGTAGCGGTGGACGGTTCGAAGCTGCCGCGGAGTTGGGGTAATATCTATTCCGCTGCCGCGCCCCAATAGCTCAGTCGGTAGAGCGTCTCCATGGTAAGGAGAAGGTCTACGGTTCGATTCCGTATTGGGGCTCCAGAGGACAAAGGCCCCCGCCAATTGGCGGGGGCCTTTGTCGTATGCGGACTCGGTGATGGTGTGTGTCATGTGCGGGGATCGATAGAGGCAAGGCCGTGGGCGCCGGAAATGTCGGTGTGTTCGACGTTCAGGGTGGCGAGTGGGCTCATGACCCAGTGAGCGTGGGTGCGGGGTCTGTAGTACATCGAGGCGTGCGTGGGTGGCTGTGTCGAAGAAGGTGACGGTTGGGCCGGTCCCGGTGACGGGGGCGGGCAGGTCGTCGGGTGAGCCCGCTGTAGGGGGCCATGGGCCGCGTCGTGGGCGGCTGTTGGGGACGACTCCCGTGCAGGGCGGTCAGGGGGCCGTGCACCGCACGGAAGGTGCTGGAGGTGGCGGGGGAGCGGCCGGCGCGTTGTGAGCCGGTTCAGGGCGGCCGCCTCCCCCCAGGGGTCAGCCCGTCGGGAGCTGGGGGACGCGCATGGCGAGGATGGCCATGTCGTCGGAGGCGGGTTCGGCGGCGAAGCGTTCCACGGCGCGCAGCACGCGGGCGGCTACGGCGCCGGCCGTCAGGCCCGTACAGGTCGTCAGCACGTCGGTGAGACCGTCGTCGCCGAGCATGCGGGTGCCCTCGCGGCGTTCGGTGACGCCGTCGGTGACGCACAGCAGGACGTCGCCTGGGTCGAGGGTGACGGTCTGTTCGTAGAGCTCCAGATCGTCCATCACGCCGAGGAGCGGCTGGGGTTCGGCGGCCGGCTCGACCGTGCCGTCCTGGCGCAGGCGGAGCGGAAGGGGATGGCCCGCGCAGACGACCTTGAGGATGGCGCTGCCGTCCTCCTGTGGCCAGAGCTCGCCGTAAAGGAGCGTCAGGAAGCGGCTGCGGGCGCCCTCGTCGAGGATGGCGGCGTTGAGCCGCTCCAGGACGGCGGGGCCGCCGAAGCCCTCACGGGCCAGCAGCCGCAGCGCGTGCCGTGCCAGGCCCGTGACGGCGGCGGCTTCCGGGCCCGTACCGCAGACGTCGCCGATGGCGAAGCCGTATGCGCCGTCGCGGATCGGGAAGAGGTCGTAGAAGTCGCCGCCGACCTCGTTGCCCTCGCCGGCCGCGCGGTAGATGACCTCGACCTCCACGCCGGGGATCTCGGGCAGCTCCGGGGGCAGCAGGCTGCGCTGGAGGGACTGGCTGATGGCCGTGCGCTCGGAGTAGAGGCGGGCGTTGTCCAGGGCGAGAGCGGCCCGGCGGGAGAGGTCCTCGGCGAGTTCGAGGATCTCCTGGCGGAAGTGTTCCTCGGTGGGCTTGCCGAGGGTGAGCATGCCGATGACGCGGTTACGGGCGACGAGGGGGAGCACGACGGTCTCGCCGCCGACGGCGGAGGCGGTGGCGAGGGTGGCGCCGGGGCCCGTGGAGGGCCGGGCGGAGTTGCCCAGGCCCAGGCTGCGCATGGAGGTGCGCAGGGCGGCGTCGTGCGCCGCGTCGCTGGGGGCGGTCCAGACGCGGGCTCCGGGGGTGGGCACCGGCTCGGGCGGGTCGACCTTCATCAGCAGCGTCTTGAGGCCGTCGATGCGGTCCTCATCCTCGTGCAGGACGTAGGACAGCTCGGGCTCGGAGGTCTGGTCGGCGACGGTGTAGACAGCGCACCACGTGGCGAGGGTGGGGACCGTCATCTGGGCCATCAGGGCCAGGGTCTGGTCGCGGTCGAGGGTGCCGGCCAGCAGGTCGGAGGCCTCGACAAGGAAGGAGAGGGAGCCGCGGCGCAGTTTCTCCAGCTCGGTGAGGCGGGCGCGTTCGACGGCGAGGGCGATGCGGTCGGCGGCGAACTGGAGCCGCAGGGCCTCCTCGTTCGTATAGCGGCCGGCGCCCTCCGCGGCGACGCCGAGCGAGCCGGTCAGCCGGCCCTCGACCTTGAGGGGGACGGTGACGACCGAGCGCATGCCCGTGCCGCTGAGGAGGGGTACGGCGCCGGGGACGGCGGTGAGGTCCTCGTGGACGGCGGGCATCCGGGCGGAGCCGTAGCGTCCGGATCCGGCCTCGACGGGGACGCGGGCGAACCGCTGACGGGCGGAGGGCAGGCCCGTGGAGGCGCGGACCTCCAGCTCGGTCTCGTCGTCGGTGGCCAGCAGGAGGTAGGCCGCGTCGCCGTCGAGCATGTCGCGGGCACGTTCGACGGTGCGCTGGAGCAGGCCGTCGAGGTCATCGGGGGCCGGTGAGCCGATGAAGACCTCGAACGGGTCGGAGGGGCGGCCCTCGGGCTGTGAGGCGGCGTCCGGGGCGGGGGTGCGCTGGGGGCTCTGCAGGATCGCGCGCTCGTGGTCGCGCACCAGGAGGCAGACCGTGGAGGCCTCGCCGTCGGCGTCGCGGACGCGCAGGTGGGAGGCGTACACGGGGACGACCCGGCCGTCGGAGCCCCGGATGCCGTAGGAGCCCTCCCAGCGGGAGAGCTGGAGTGCCTCGGCGATGCCGGTGCCGGTTCCGGGGGTGTGCGGCCAGGCGGCGAAGTCGGTGAGGGGCTTGCCGATGACCTGCTCGGGGTCGTAGGCGAAGAGGTCCTGGGCGTCGTCGTTCCAGAAGCTGATGCAGCCGCCGCGGTCGATCTGGATCACTGCGACGCGGACGCGGGTGTCGGTGACCGGGAGGGCGTCCACCGGCAGGGCGGGACCTGCGGAACGGGTGCCTGCCGGTCGCTCGGGGAGGTCGAGCTGGAACCATACGTGTTTTTGTGCGGCGGTGTACTCGACGCCCCAGCGGGAGGCCAGTGCGCCGCACAGCAGCAGTCCGCGGCCGCCCTCGCGGTCCGGGTGGATGACGACCTGGCCGGCGTTCTGGAGCGGAATCTCACGTTCGGGGTAGCGGTCGGCGACGGAAATCCGTACGCCGTCCTCGCTGCGCAGACACAGCACATCGGCGGCGGTGCCGGCGTGCACCACGGCGTTGGTGACCAGCTCGCTGGTCAGCACGACGGCGTCGTCGACGATGTCGACGCAGCCCCAGCCCTGGAGGGTGTCGCGGACGAATGCACGGGCAGTGGCGACCGAACGCCCGACCGGCTCGAATGTTGCGGCGGCCCGCGCGGTGATCACTGGTCTCCTCATGCGTGTGTCGGTGATCTGCTCCCCCATGGTCGCGGCGCCCCTCCGAATAAACCTGTTGTGCTCGCACCACCGCCCGTGCTCGATGGCTGGGGCGGGTGGACAGCCGTATGCCAGGTTACTTACCTTCGCCGGACCCGAGGATGCCGGTCACGTGTGTTTCCGCCCCAATCGTGCACCGGGACGGTGTGCGATGCTGCCGAACTGTTATGGCCTGGTTGGGCCATGGTGAAACACTGGGCAAGTATCAAGAGAAAGCCCGGGTAGAACGGTCGACCCTGCGGGAGGGACACGGTGGAGTCTGGCGCAGCGGCGCGGGGCGTAAGTACGCGCGCGAAAGGCGGACGATCCCGGAACAACGGGACGACCGAGGTGGATACGGCTGCGCTGAATCGGCTGTTGGTCGCACTGGTCGCCATGCGGGACGGGAACTTCCGCAAGCGGCTCACGGTTTCCGGCGATGGCGTCATGTCGGAGATCGCGGCGGTCTTCAACGAGGTTGCGGATCGCAATCTGCATCTCACGGGCGAGCTGGCGCGGGTGCGCCGGGTCGTCGGACGTGAGGGAAAGCTCACGGAACGGCTGGAGGTCGGTGCCGCCGAGGGCTCCTGGGCCGCGGCGATCGACGCCTCGAATGCCCTGGTGGACGACCTCGTGCGGCCCGTCTCCGAAGTGGGACGGGTGCTGTCGGCGGTGTCCGAGGGCGACCTCGAGCAGCGGATGGATCTGCGGTCGCGCAGTTCGGACAGTTCTTCGGAGCACCCCCTGCGGGGTGAATTCCTGAAGGTCGGCCGGACGGTCAACGGGCTGGTGGATCAGCTCTCCGCGTTCACCGACGAGGTCACGAGAGTGGCCAGCGAGGTCGGTACGGAGGGCAAGCTCGGCGGTCAGGCGCGGGTGCGCGGAATGTCGGGTTCGTGGAAGGACCTGACGGAATCCGTCAACACCATGGCGTCCCGGCTGACGGCGCAGGTGCGTGACATCGCTCTCGTCACCACCGCGGTCGCCAAGGGCGATCTGTCCCGGAAGGTGACGGTTCATGTCGCCGGCGAGATGCTGGAGCTCAAGAACACCGTCAACACGATGGTCGACCAGCTCTCCTCCTTCGCCTCCGAGGTGACGCGCGTCGCCCGCGAGGTCGGCACGGAGGGTGAGCTCGGCGGTCAGGCACAGGTCCCCGGCGTCGCCGGCGTGTGGAAGGACCTGACGGATTCGGTCAATCTCATGGCCGGCAACCTCACCGCGCAGGTGCGCGGGATCGCCCAGGTCACCACGGCTGTCGCGAACGGTGACCTGTCGCAGAAGGTCACGGTCAGTGCACGCGGCGAGGTCGCGCAGCTGGCCGACACGATCAACACCATGACCGAAACGCTGCGCACCTTCGCGGACGAAGTGACGCGCGTGGCGAACGAGGTCGGCGCAGAGGGCCAGCTCGGCGGGCAGGCCCAGGTGCCTGGCGCGGCCGGTACGTGGAAGGACCTCACCGACTCGGTGAACACCGCCTTCCGCAACCTCACCGCGCAGGTGCGGGACATCGCGCAGGTGACGACGGCGGTCGCCAACGGTGATCTGTCCCAGACGGTCACCGTCGATGTGGCCGGTGAAATGCTGGAGTTGAAGAACACCGTCAACACGATGGTGGGTCAGCTGTCGTCGTTCGGCGCCGAAGTGACGCGCGTCGCGCGGGAGATCGGCGTCGAGGGCGAGCTGGGCGGCCAGGCCGCGGTGCCTGGGGCGGCGGGTACGTGGAAGGACCTCACGGACTCCGTGAACACCGCCTTCCGCAACCTCACCGGGCAGGTGCGCAACATCGCCCAGGTGACGACCGCGGTGGCCAACGGCGATCTGTCGCAGAAGGTCACCGTCGATGTCTCCGGCGAGATGCTGCAGTTGAAGAACACCGTGAACACCATGGTGGACCAGCTGTCCTCGTTCGCCGACCAGGTCACACGGATGGCCAGGGACGTGGGTACGGAGGGCCGGCTGGGCGGCCAGGCCCGGGTGGACGGGGTCAGCGGCACCTGGAAGGAACTGACCGACTCCGTCAACTTCATGGCGGGGAACCTGACTTCCCAGGTGCGGCAGATCGCGCAGGTGACGACGGCGGTCGCCCGGGGTGACCTGTCCCAGAAGATCGACGTGGATGCGCGCGGCGAGATCCTGGAGCTCAAGAACACCATCAACACGATGGTCGACCAGCTCTCCGCCTTCGCCGAGCAGGTCACCCGGGTCGCCCGGGAGGTCGGCACGGACGGCAGGCTGGGCGGTCAGGCTCAGGTGCCGGGCGTCGCCGGTGTCTGGCGCGATCTGACCGATTCCGTGAATGGCATGGCCGGCAACCTGACGGCTCAGGTCCGCAACATCGCGCAGGTCGCCACGGCGGTCGCGCGCGGTGATCTGTCGCAGAAGATCGACGTGGACGCCCGGGGCGAGATCCTGGAGCTGAAGAACACCCTGAACACCATGGTCGACCAGCTCTCCTCGTTCGCGGAGCAGGTCACCCGGGTCGCCCGCGAGGTGGGCACCGAGGGCATCCTGGGCGGCCAGGCCGAGGTGCAGGGCGTCAGCGGTACGTGGAAGGACCTCACCCAGTCCGTCAACTTCATGGCGAACAACCTGACCTCGCAGGTGCGCAACATCGCCGAGGTGACGACGGCGGTGGCCCGTGGCGACCTGTCCAAGAAGATCACCGTCGATGCCAAGGGCGAGATCCTCGAACTGGTCACCACCGTCAACACGATGGTCGACCAGCTGTCTTCGTTCGCCGAGCAGGTGACGCGGGTGGCCCGTGAGGTGGGCACCGAGGGCCAGTTGGGCGGCCAGGCGCGGGTGCCGGGCGCGACCGGTATCTGGCTGGATCTCAGCGACAACGTGAACCTGATGGCCAACAACCTGACCATCCAGGTGCGCAACATCTCGCAGGTCTCGGCGGCGGTCGCCAACGGCGATCTGACGAAGAAGGTCACGGTCGAGGCGCGCGGCGAGGTCGCGCAGCTCGCCGACACGGTCAACACGATGGTCACGACGCTGTCGTCGTTCGCCGACGAGGTCACCCGGGTGGCCCGTGAGGTGGGCACCGACGGCATCCTGGGCGGCCAGGCCCGCGTCCCCGGCGTCGCCGGTACGTGGAAGGACCTCACCGAGTCCGTGAACTCGATGGCCAACAACCTGACCGGTCAGGTCCGCAACATCGCCATGGTCACCACCGCCATCGCCAAGGGTGATCTGACCAAGAAGATCGACATCGATGCGCGCGGTGAGATCCTCGCGCTGAAGACCACCATCAACACGATGGTCGACCAGCTGTCGTCCTTCGCGGAGCAGGTCACCAGAGTGGCCCGCGAGGTGGGCACGGAAGGCCAGCTGGGCGGTCAGGCGCAGGTGCGGGGCGTGGCCGGCACCTGGCGCGACCTGACCGAGTCGGTGAACGAGATGGCCGGAAACCTGACCCGTCAGGTGCGTGCCATCGCCGCGGTCGCCGCGGCGGTCACCCTCGGCGATCACAACGTCCGGATCGATGTGGACGCGGCCGGCGAGATCCTGGAGCTCCAGGACAACGTCAACACCATGATCTCCACGCTCCGCGAGACCACCCTCGCCAACGAGGAACAGGACTGGCTCAAGGGCAACCTGGCCCGGATCTCCGGTCTGATGCAGGGCAGGCGCGACCTCAAGGACGTCGCCACGCTCATCATGAGCGAGCTCTCGCCCGCGGTCTCCGCCCAGCACGGCGCGTTCTTCCTCGCGGCGCAGCCCGACAGCCGGGAGATCGGTGCGGACGGCGGCGAGGCGGGCGCCTACGAGCTGCGGCTGATGGGCTCGTACGGCTACGCCATGGGCGGGATGCCGACGACCTTCCGGCCGGGCGAGACGCTGATCGGCACGGCCGCGGAGGAGGGGCGCACGATCCTGGTGGAGAACGTCCCGTCCGGCTATCTCAAGATCGCCTCCGGACTGGGCGAGGCGCCGCCGGCGAATGTGATCGTGCTGCCGGTGCTGTTCGAGGACAAGGTGCTCGGCGTGATCGAGCTGGCGTCCTTCCAGCCGTTCACCCAGATCCAGAAGGACTTCCTCAGCCAGATCGCCGAGATGATCGCGACCAGCGTCAACACCATCTCGGTCAACACCAAGACCGAGGTGCTGCTCAAGCAGTCGCAGGAGCTGACCGAGCAGCTCAAGGAGCGGTCGGGCGAGCTGGAGAGCCGGCAGAAGGCGCTGGAGCTGTCCAACTCCGAGCTGGAGGAGAAGGCCGAGCAGCTGCGGGCGCAGAACCGCGACATCGAAGTGAAGAACACCGAGATCGAGGAGGCGCGGCAGGTCCTGGAGGAGCGCGCCGAACAGCTCGCCGTCTCGATGCGCTACAAGTCGGAGTTCCTGGCGAACATGTCGCACGAGTTGCGCACACCGCTCAACTCCCTGCTGATTCTGGCCAAGTTGCTGGCCGACAACGCGGAGGGGAATCTCTCCCCGAAGCAGGTCGAATTCGCCGAAACCATCCATGGTGCCGGTTCCGACCTGCTCCAGCTGATCAACGACATCCTGGACCTGTCCAAGGTCGAGGCCGGAAAGATGGACGTCAGCCCGACGCGGATCGCGCTGGTCCAGCTCGTCGACTATGTGGAGGCGACATTCCGGCCGCTGACCGCGGAGAAGGGACTCGACTTCTCCGTACGGGTCTCGCCGGAGCTGCCGGCGACGCTGCACACCGACGAGCAGCGGCTGCTGCAGGTGCTGCGCAACCTGCTGTCCAACGCGGTGAAGTTCACCGACAGCGGCGCCGTCGAGCTGGTGATCCGGCCGGCCGGTGCGGATGTCCCGGTGGCCATCAGGGAGCAGCTGCTGGAGCACGGTTCGCTGCGCGACCCGGATGCGGACATGATCGCCTTCTCGGTCACCGACACCGGTATCGGTATCGCGTCGAGCAAGATGCGGGTCATCTTCGAGGCGTTCAAGCAGGCGGACGGCACGACCAGCCGCAAATACGGCGGTACGGGTCTGGGCCTGTCCATCAGCCGGGAGATCGCCCGGCTGCTGGGCGGCGAGATCCACGCCGCGAGCGAGCCCAACCGCGGCTCCACGTTCACGCTCTACCTCCCGCACAACCCGGGCGGGCTGCCGCCGCAGGGCTATCCGCAGTTGGTGGCCGGCGGGCTCGCGATGGACGCGGAGGCACGCGAGACGGAGGTCGGGCGCCTGGAGGCCGAGGAGCAGCAGGGCCTCGAGCTGGACGCCGGGGGTAGCCTCAACCGCCGCCGCCGCCGGGCGGTTTCGGGCTCTCCGCGCCGTTTCGAGCTTCCGGGGCGGCCGCCGTCCGTGGCGACACCACAGATGCCTCAGGCGCCGCCGCAGCAGGCTCCGCAGCAGCCTGCCGACGAGCCCTGGATCGGCAACGGCCAGGATCTGGTGGATCCCGCTTTCGAGGGCGGTTTCCACGGCGAGAAGGTGCTGATCGTCGACGACGACATCCGCAATGTCTTCGCGCTCACCAGTGTCCTGGAACAGCACGGCCTGTCGGTGCTGTACGCGGAGAACGGGCGCGAGGGCATCGAGGTGCTGGAGCAGCACGACGACATCGTGCTGGTCCTGATGGACATCATGATGCCGGAGATGGACGGCTATGCGACCACGTCGGCGATCCGCAGGATGCCGCAGTTCGCCGGACTGCCCATCATCGCGCTGACCGCGAAGGCGATGAAGGGCGACCGGGAGAAGAGCATCGACTCCGGGGCCTCCGACTATGTGACCAAGCCGGTGGATACCGATCATCTGTTGTCGGTCATGGAGCAATGGATGCGCGCGGAGTGAGGAAGCGTCCAGTATGGAGGCGTAAGAGGATCACCGCGTGCTGACTCAGTGTCGCCGTGGACGTGTGGAAGCGCAGGATCCGGGGAACCTTCTGGTCCCTGTCTGCGTTTCTGCTACGTGCACAGTGACATCGCGGTGACAGGGTGTGGCGACAGGCGGGGTGCAGCTACCATGACCGGCACAAGGACGGGCGGCGTGACGGAGTCGTCCCCTGGGGCGGCGTCCGGTTCCATGCCGGGGCGAGGAGGACGGGCCATGGTGCAGAAGGCCAAGATCCTCCTGGTCGATGACCGGCCGGAGAATCTGCTGGCGCTGGAGGCGATCCTCTCTGCGCTCGATCAGACACTGGTGCGGGCATCGTCCGGGGAGGAAGCGCTCAAAGCACTGCTCACGGACGATTTCGCGGTGATTCTGCTCGATGTGCAGATGCCGGGGATGGACGGCTTCGAGACGGCCGCGCACATCAAGCGGCGCGAACGTACCCGTGACATCCCGATCATCTTCCTCACGGCCATCAACCACGGCCCGCATCACACCTTCCGCGGTTATGCGGCCGGCGCGGTGGACTACATCTCCAAGCCGTTCGACCCCTGGGTGCTGCGGGCCAAGGTCTCGGTGTTCGTCGAGCTGTACATGAAGAACTGCCAACTGCGGGAGCAGGCCTCCCTGCTGAGGCTGCAGCTGGAGGGCGGGCGGCCGAGCGCCGACGAGGCGCGGGAGTCCGCTGGGCTGCTCGCCGAGCTCTCCGCGCGGCTGGCCGCGGTCGAGGAACAGGCCGAGGCGCTGTCCAAGCAGCTGGACGAGACGGCAGATGCGGCCGCGGTCGCCACGGCGGCTCATCTGGAACGCAAACTGACCGGGCTGCGCCGGGCGCTGGATGCTCTGGAGCCGGGGTCGGGAAGCGCCGCGGGATGACTGACGTCCTTTCATGAGACGGGCGCGCGACACGTTCGGGTGAAGCGCCGTGCGCTCGTGTGATGCCCGCGTTCGCCTGTAATCTCGTCGCCATGGCCTCACGTACGTCCGGCAAGGGAACCCAGAGCACGGCGGGCCCCTCGAAGCAGCGCGCCGGACGGACCGCGGGCGCCGCCAAGAAGACCGCCGCGAAGAAGGCGACCGCGAAGCCGCCGGTCAAGAAGACCGCGGCCGCGAAGAAGGCACCGGCCAAAAAGGCTGCCGGCAAGAAGGCCGTCCCCAAACCGGCGCCGTCACCCACCGGCGGTGTCTACCGCCTCGCCCGCGCCTGCTGGCTGGGGCTCGCGCACGCCATCGGGGCGGTGTTCCGCGGCATGGGGCGCGGCGCGAAGAACCTCGATCCGGCGCACCGCAAGGACGGGCTGGGGCTGCTGCTGCTCGGCATGGCGCTGGTCATCGCGGCCGGTACGTGGTCCAACCTCAGCGGCCCGGTCGGCGATCTCGTCGAGCTGCTGGTGACCGGGGCGTTCGGCCGGCTCGATCTGGTCGTGCCGATACTGCTGGGCGGCATCGCCGTACGCCTCATCCGGCACCCCGAGCAGCCGGAGGCCAACGGCCGGATCGTCATCGGGCTGTCCGCACTGGTCGTCGGTGTCCTGGGGCAGGTCGCCATGGCCTGTGGATCGCCGGGCCGGGACGACGGACTGGCCGCCATACAGGACGCCGGCGGCTATCTCGGATGGGTCGCGTCCAAGCCGCTGATCTTCACCGTCGGACAGACCCTGGCCGTGGCGCTGCTGGCGCTGCTGACCCTCTTCGGGCTGCTGGTGGTCACCGCGACGCCGGTGAACGCCATCCCGCAGCGGCTGCGGGCGCTCGGCGTCCGGCTGGGCGTGGTGCAGCCCGCGGAGTCCGAGGAGTACGTCGACGAGGCCGAGGACTATGCGGAGGACTGGCGCGAGCAGCCCGCCCGCAAGCCGCGTCGCAGCGCCGCCGCGGCGTCGGCCGCGAACGACCCGGAGGCGATAGAGGAAGCGGCTCTGGCCAAACGGCGCCGCCCGCGCCGGGGTTCCGTACAGCCCGCCGTGGACCGGCCGATGGATGCGGTGGATGTCGCCGCCGCGGCCGCCGCGGCGCTGGACGGCGCGGTGCTGCACGGCGTCCAGCCCTCCCCGCTCGTCGCCGGACTCAGCAGCAGCATCTCCGGGGAGCGCCGGGGGCACGACGGCGAGGACACCGCGGGGGAGAGCGGCACGGTGCCGCCGGCCCGCGGTGCGGAGCCGAAGCCGCCCGTTGTTGAGGACACCCCGGCCGTACCGGACTTCACCAAGGCGCCGCCGGAGCGGTCCGGCGAGCTGCCGGCGCGCGCCGAGCAGCTCCAGCTGTCCGGTGACATCACCTACTCGCTGCCCTCGCTGGACCTGCTCTCGCGCGGCGGTCCCGGCAAGACCCGCAGCGCCGCCAACGACGCCATAGTGACCGCACTGACCACGGTCTTCCAGGAGTTCAAGGTCGATGCGGCGGTCACCGGGTTCACCCGCGGCCCGACGGTCACCCGCTACGAGGTCGAGCTCGGCCCGGCCGTCAAGGTCGAGAAGATCACCGCGCTGGCCAAGAACATCGCCTACGCCGTGGCCAGCCCCGACGTCCGGATCATCAGCCCGATCCCCGGCAAGTCCGCGGTCGGCATCGAGATCCCCAATACCGACCGCGAGATGGTCAACCTCGGCGACGTGCTGCGGCTGGCCGATGCCGCGGACGATGAGCATCCGATGCTGGTGGCGCTCGGCAAGGACGTCGAGGGCGGCTACGTCATGGCCAACATGACCAAGATGCCGCACGTCCTGGTGGCCGGCGCCACCGGTTCCGGCAAGTCCTCCTGCATCAACTGTCTGATCACCTCGGTCATGGTGCGGGCCACGCCGGAGGACGTCCGGATGGTGCTGGTCGACCCCAAGCGCGTCGAGCTGACCGCGTACGAAGGCATCCCGCACCTGATCACGCCGATCATCACCAACCCCAAGCGCGCCGCCGAGGCGCTGCAGTGGGTGGTCCGCGAGATGGACCTGCGCTACGACGACCTCGCGGCGTACGGCTTCCGGCACATCGACGACTTCAACGAAGCGGTGCGCAGCGGCAAGGTCAGCTCACCCGCGGGCAGCGAGCGCGAGCTGGCGCCGTACCCGTATCTGCTGGTCATCGTCGACGAGCTGGCGGACCTGATGATGGTCGCGCCACGCGATGTGGAGGACTCGATCGTCCGCATCACCCAGCTCGCCCGCGCGGCAGGCATCCATCTGGTGCTCGCCACCCAGCGCCCGTCCGTCGATGTGGTCACCGGCCTGATCAAGGCCAATGTGCCCTCCCGGCTCGCGTTCGCCACCTCCTCGCTCGCCGACAGCCGGGTCATCCTCGACCAGCCGGGCGCCGAGAAGCTGATCGGCAAGGGCGACGGGCTGTTCCTGCCGATGGGTGCCAACAAGCCGGTCCGTATGCAGGGCGCGTTCGTGACCGAGTCCGAAGTCGCGGCCGTCGTCCAGCACTGCAAGGATCAGATGGCGCCGGTCTTCCGCGAAGACGTCACCGTCGGGACGGCCAGGAAGAAGGAGATCGACGAGGACATCGGCGATGACCTCGACCTGCTGTGCCAGGCCGCTGAGCTGGTAGTTTCCACCCAGTTCGGGTCGACATCGATGCTTCAGCGCAAGCTGCGGGTGGGCTTTGCCAAGGCCGGCCGGCTGATGGACCTGATGGAGTCGCGCAACATTGTCGGGCCGAGCGAGGGGTCCAAAGCACGCGATGTTCTGGTGAAGCCGGATGAATTGGACGGAGTGCTGGCGGTGATCCGGGGGGAGGCTACCGAGTAGCACAGATATCCGGGTCACTCGTACGAGAGAAGAAAGCAACCGTTTCTCCTGCCGATACGTCAAGTTGAGGGAGACGAGGGAACGATGCTTCACCATCCAGCCCCAGGGCACCGCCGACGGCGTTCCGATGGCGTACAAACTCCGCTCTCCCGCTTGCCCGACCCTTTCGCTCCACCCCTAGACTGAACTTCCAGCAGGTGGCTACACGCTCGAAAGGCGCCCCCGTGTCCATCGGCAACTCCCCCGAAGCAGACCGGCCTTCCGTCGGTGCTGCCCTCCAGAAGGCCCGTATCGGAGCGGGACTGACCGTCGAAGAGGTCAGTACGACGACACGGGTGCGTATCCCCATCGTGCACGCGATCGAGCAGGACGACTTCTCCCGCTGTGGCGGCGACGTCTACGCCCGGGGGCATATCCGGGCGCTCGCCCGCGCCGTATCCCTCGATCCCCGACCGCTGATCGACCAATTCGACGCCGAGCACGGCGGGCGGCCCGCGCCGACGCCCGCCGCACCGCTCTTCGAAGCCGAACGGATCCGTTCCGAGCCCCGCCGCCCCAATTGGACCGCGGCGATGGTCGCGGCGATCGTCGCCGTGGTCGGCTTCGCCGGCTTCACCTTCTTCACCAGCGGTGACAAGAGCGACCGCGGCTCGATGGCGGCCGACTCCCACGCGAAGCCCGCGCCGGCGCCCACCCGCCACCCCTCGACGATCAAGCCGCCCATCCACCCCGAGCCCTCCGACAGTGCGGTCGCCGGACTGCCGAAGGACAAGGTCACGATCAAGGTCACCGCCCGCGACGGGCAGAGCTGGGTCTCGGCCAAGGACGCCAGCGGCAAACTGCTGGAGGACAGCCTGCTCAAGAAGGGCGAGTCCAAGACGATCACCAACAAGAAGCGGATCGACCTGGTCCTCGGCAATGCCCGAGTCGTACAGCTGTACGTCAACGGCAAGGAGGTCAAGGAGATCGGCAACAAGGGTCCCGTGGAGCGGCTCAGCTACACGCCGGGGGACCCTCAGGCGGGCTGAACGCCGCCGTGAGGGCATTCGCCGACCGGTCCGGGGCACCCGGAACCGGCGGCGGAGACCTGCGCGCCGAGGTGGTGGCCGGGACAAAGTAGGCTGATGCCTATGCCCGAACGCCGTACCGTCGCCCTAGTCACTCTTGGCTGCGCCCGTAACGAGGTGGACTCGGAGGAGCTCGCAGGCCGCCTGGCAGCGGACGGCTGGGACCTCGTCGAGGAAGCCGCCGATGCCGATGTCGCCGTCGTCAACACCTGTGGCTTCGTCGAGGCCGCAAAGAAGGACTCCGTCGATGCCCTGCTGGAAGCCAACGATCTGAAGGATCATGGCAGAACCCAGGCCGTGGTGGCCGTCGGCTGCATGGCCGAGCGCTACGGCAAGGAACTCGCCGAGGCGCTGCCCGAGGCCGACGGCGTGCTCGGCTTCGACGACTACAGCAATATCTCCGACCGCCTGCAGACCATCCTGAACGGCGGCATCCACGCCGCGCACACCCCGCGCGACCGCCGCAAGCTGCTGCCGATCAGCCCGTCCGAGCGCCAGGGCTCGGCCGATGTCGCACTGCCCGGCCACGCCCAGGACACCCCGCCCGAGGATCTGCCGGAGGGCATCGCGCCCGCCTCCGGGCCGCGCGCGCCGCTGCGCCGCCGGCTCGGCAGCAGCCCCGTGGCCTCTGTGAAGCTGGCCTCCGGCTGCGACCGGCGCTGCTCGTTCTGCGCCATTCCCTCCTTCCGCGGCTCCTTCATCTCGCGGCGGCCCTCCGATGTGCTCGGTGAGACGCGCTGGCTGGCCGGGGAGGGCGTCAAAGAGATCATGCTGGTCTCCGAGAACAACACCTCCTACGGCAAGGACCTCGGCGACATCCGGCTGCTGGAGACGCTGCTGCCGGAGCTGGCGGCCGTCGACGGCATCGAGCGGATCCGGGTCAGCTATCTGCAGCCGGCCGAGATGCGTCCGGGGCTGATCGATGTCCTGACCGGCACCGACAAGGTCGCGCCCTACTTCGATCTGTCCTTCCAGCACTCGGCGCCCGGTGTGCTGCGGGCGATGCGGCGCTTCGGCGGCACCGACAGCTTCCTGGAGCTGCTGGAGACCATCCGCACGAAGGCGCCGCAGGCCGGGGCCCGCTCCAACTTCATCGTGGGCTTCCCCGGGGAGAGCGAGAGCGATCTCGCGGAGCTGGAGCGCTTCATCACCGAGGCCCGGCTGGATGCCATCGGCATCTTCGGCTACTCCGACGAGGACGGCACCGAGGCCGCCTCCTACGAGGACAAGGTCGATCCGGATGTGGTCGCCGAGCGGCTGGCGCGGATGTCGCGGCTGGCCGAGGAGCTGACCGCGCAGCGCGCCGAGGAGCGGGTCGGCGAGACGGTGCGGGTGCTGGTCGACCGGATCGACGACGAGGACGGCATCGTCGGGCGGGCCGCGCACCAGGCGCCGGAGACCGATGGTGTCACCCTGCTGTCGACCGACCAGGAACTGGAGCCCGGTCGTATGGTCGAAGCAAAGGTGGTGGCGAGCGAGGGCGTGGACCTCGTCGCCGAGGTGCTGTCGGTGGAGGGCACGGGGTGTACCGAGGAGGCGGCCAGATGAGCGGAGTCCCGGCTTCCGCAGCTGGCGGCCCGCGCACGGCGCCGGTCATCCAGCAGGCCGGGCTGTGGAACATCGCCAACCTCCTGACGATGCTGCGGCTGGTGCTGGTCCCGGCGTTCGTGCTGCTGCTGATGCACGACAACGGAACGGACCGGGCCTGGCGCGCCTTCGCCTGGGCCGCCTTCGCCGTCGCCATGATCACCGATGTCTTCGACGGGCATCTGGCGCGCACGTACAACCTGGTCACCGACTTCGGCAAGATCGCGGACCCGATCGCGGACAAGGCGATCATGGGCGCGGCGCTGATCTGCCTGTCGGTGCTGGGCGATCTGTCGTGGTGGGTGACCGGCGTGATCCTCTTCCGGGAGCTCGGCATCACGCTGATGCGGTTCTGGGTGATCAAGCACGGAGTCATTCCGGCCAGCCGGGGCGGCAAAATCAAGACATTGGCACAGGGCACCGCGGTGGGCATGTACGTCCTGGTGCTCACCGGCCCCCTGGCGACCTTCCGCTGGTGGGTGATGGCGGTGGCCGTCGCACTGACCGTGGTCACCGGTCTCGACTACATCCGGCAGGCCGTGGTGCTGCGCCGGGCCGGGCTGGCCCGGGAGCGGGCCGAGAGGGCCGAGAGGGACCCGGCCCGGTGAGCGGGCCGGGTTCTGCCGCGGCCGGGGCGCTGGAGCTGCTCGCCGGGCGTCGGCAGAGCCTGGCGGTGGCCGAATCCCTGACCGGCGGACTGGTGGCGGGCGCACTGACCGCCGTCCCCGGGGCCTCGCGGGTCGTCCGTGGCTCGGTCACGGCGTACGCCACCGACCTCAAGCGGGACCTGCTGGGTGTGGACGGCGCTCTGCTGGCCGCGCGCGGGGCCGTGGACGGCGAGGTCGCGCGGCAGATGGCGAGCGGTGTGCGGCGGGTACTGGGTGCCGACTGGGGCATCGCCACCACGGGTGTGGCCGGCCCCGATCCTCAGGACGGATATCCGGTGGGCACCGTTTTCGTGGCGGTCCAAGGACCGGACGGTGCCGGGGAGGTGCGGCGGCTGGATCTGGACGGCGATCGTGACCGGATCCGCCAGGACACCATTCACGCCGTGCTCGCAATGTTGTTGAGCGAACTGACAGAAAATACGCGGGCACAGGATACGGAACAACACGGGGGGAATGGATGTTTGCAGCCCTGAGTGAACACGTACTTGCACCCCGCACGCCTACAGCCCGAGGCGGTACGGTGGGGCGAGAAGGATCCGGATCCGAGGTCCGAGGAGGGAGCCAGCGATGATTCTGCTTCGTCGCCTGCTGGGTGACGTGCTGCGCCGACAGCGTCAGCGCCAGGGCCGAACCCTGCGCGAGGTCTCTTCCTCCGCCCGGGTATCGCTCGGCTATTTGTCCGAGGTGGAGAGGGGGCAGAAGGAGGCTTCCTCCGAGCTGCTCTCGTCGATCTGTGACGCGTTGGATGTGCGCATGTCCGAGCTTATGCGGGAGGTCAGCGATGAGCTGGCGCTCGCCGAGCTGGCAGCGTCCGCGGCCGCGAGCGACCCGGTGCCCGCACCGGTGCGGCCGAAGCTCAATTCGGTGTCCGTCACGTCCCTGGCCGGTGTGCCGGAGGAACGCGTGACCATCAAGTCCCCGGCCGACGTAGTGGATGTCGTCGCGGCCTGACACCCCTGTTCGTACGCATCGGAGCCCCGGTGGGCAGCAGCCCGCCGGGGCTCTGTGCTGCCCGGGTGCGGGCGGGCGTGCGAGGCGGGCCGGTGCGCGGGCAGGCGCTCGGCCGGACGTCCGGGCCGCTCGGAACGGGCGATTCATTTGTACGATGGCTAAATCGGATAAATCGCCTGAAATGGGAGTGTCTGGATGTCTGTCGTCAAGAGCACACTGTCCGACGCGGATCGCAGCGTCGTCGGCACCGCTCTGCAAGGAGCACTCGTCGACCTGGTGGACCTCTCCCTCGTCGCGAAGCAGGTGCACTGGAACGTCGTCGGTCCCCGCTTCCGCTCCGTGCACCTTCAGCTCGACGAGGTGGTCGCCACCGCGCGGCAGCATGCCGACACGGTGGCCGAGCGGGCGTCCGCGCTCGGGGTGTCACCCGACGGGCGGGCCGCCACCGTCGCCAAGACCAGCGGCATCAGCGAGATCACGGACGGCTGGATCAAGGACGTCGATGTGGTGCGGGCGATGGTGGACGGGCTGAGCGCGGTCATCGGCCGGATGCGCGAGCGGATCGCCGCCACCGCGGACCCGGACCCGGTCAGCCAGGACATCTTCATCGGCCTGACCGCCGATCTGGAGAAGCACCACTGGATGTTCCAGGCCGAGTCCCACTGACGAACCGCGGCGCCCGCTGAAGGGCAGGGTCCGGGGCATGACTTCCAGGTCTGCGGTGACCGTTGCGGGGCTCGCGGCGTCGAGGTCCGTTCCGGGGCTCGCGGGGCCGTCTGCACGCCGGAAATGCCCCGGTGCGCTCTCCCGCCGGGCGGCGGGACCCGTCTAGCGTCGGCCGGAGGAGGCAGCCATGGGGTGGCGTGACGTCACGGCCCGCGGGCCGGCCGGCCGGCTCCAGGTCCGCGGCTGGGCCGATCGGCGTCCCCGGGCCGTACCGGGGCGCTGGATATCCGGGGCGGTCGTCGGGGTTCTGTGGTGGTGGGCCGCGGTCCGGCTGGTGGTGTGGCCGCAGTCGGCGGGGGTGGTCGAGGGGGTCGTGGCGCTGGGCGGCTGGGGGCTCAGCCTGCTGCCGGTGCACTGTGTTCCGCGGACGGACCGCACCGGCGGCGGCTGTCGTCGTGCCGTGGTCCGGGCGGTGCGGGGGTTTCGCGGGGTGCGGAGGGCGTGTGGGGCGGTGCTCACCAAGGCATGGCGACGCCGCCGTTCGGGCGGAGGATCTGGCCGGTCATGAAGGACGAGGCGTCCGACGCCAGATGCAGCACGGTGTGAGCGATGTCCTCCGGCTCTCCCACCCTCCCCAGCGGTGACATCCGGACCATCGGTCCCTCTGCCTGCTGCTGCGCCTCCGCGGTGTGGCGCTCGGTCATGGCCGTACGGATCCAGCCCGGGGCGACGGCATTGACGCGGATGCCGTGCCGGCCGACCTCCGTGGCCAGGGTCTTGGTGAGCTGGACTACGGCGGCCTTCGCGGCGCCGTAGCAGAGCAGGCCGGGTGCGCCGGTGTCGATCGCGCCGGAAGCCATGTTCACCAGGGAGCCAGGGGTGGCGGTGGCGATCATGGCGCGGGCCGCCTCCTGGCAGCCGTACAGCACGCCCTTGAAGTTGGTGTTCCACACCCGGTCCAGATCCGCGTCCTCGGTCTCCAGGACGGCGCAGGAGTACATGATCCCGGCGATGTTCGCCATCACATCGAGGCGGCCGGTGGTGCTGCGGGCGGCGTCGACGACGGCGGCGATCTCGTCGCGCCGGGTGACATCGAGGTGGTGGGCGTGCGCCGAGCCGCCCGCCGCGGTGATCGCCGCCGCGGTCGCCTCGACGCCCTGATCGTCGAGGTCCGCGCAGTGCACGGTGGCTCCGGCCTCGGCGAGGAGGGCGGCGGTGGCGCGGCCGATACCGCTCGCCGCTCCGGTGACGATCGCGGTGCGGCCCGTGAGGTCGTACGCCGTGAAGGGCATGGGGCGAGGGTAAGGAGGTTGCTGACGGGGCGTCAATTGGTGCGGCGGAATGCGAGGGGGCTCAGTCCGCGGGCCGGGCGTCCGGCCGGTCGGGCTGGCAGGCGGGGCACCAGTACGTGACGCGTTCCTCGGCGGCGGGGTCCTGGTCGGCGGTGCGGATCCCGGTGCCGCAGCGCAGACAGGGGCGGCCGGCCCGGCCGTAGACCCACAGCCGGCGGTCGGGGCGGGCTCCGCCGCTGCCCTCCAACGGGTGTGGGCGGTAACCCCAGGGGGTGGTGGCACGGGCGGGGCGGTGCTTGTTGGCCTCCAGGAGCTTCTTGGCGAGTGCGGGCATGCGCTCCGGGTGGGGCAGCCGTCCCACGGGGAGCCAGGGGGAGGCGCGCAGCAGAAAGCACAGCTCGGACTTGTAGACATTGCCGATGCCGGCGAGATTGCGCTGGTCGAGCAGGGCCTCGGCGAGGGGCCTCTCCGGGGCGGAGAGCAGCCGGCCGAGGGCCTGTGCCGGGTCCCAGTCGGGGCCGAGGAGATCGGGGCCCAGGTGGCCGACGACCCGGGACTCGTCGGTGGTGCGCAGCAGATCGAGCACGGGGAGGCGGTAGCCGACCGCGGTGTGGTCCGCGGTGCCGAGGATCGCCCTGATCTGGTGGGCGGGGCCGCCGCGCCAGCGCTCGGCCGGGGCGTAGATCTTCCATGCGCCGTCCATCCGCAGATGGGAGTGCAGGGTGAGGCCGCCCTCGAAGCGGGTGAGGAGGTGCTTGCCGCGGGGCACCACGTCCAGCACCTCGCGGCCGGTCAGATCCACCGTCGCGAGCCGGGGTACCCGCAGGTCGCAGCGGGTCAGCGGGCGGCCGGCCAGCGCTTCGCGGAGCCGCTGGGCCACGCGCCAGACGGTGTCACCTTCGGGCATGTCACCATCATGCCGGGCGGGTGCACGCGGGCGGGACCCCTGGCGCCGGGGGGCGGTCGCCGCCTCCCGTCACCCCCGCAGCCGCAGCCCCCTCGGGGTCGGGTGGAAGCCGGCGGACTCCAGGGTGGTGGCGTAGGGGGAGGTGAGCGCGGAGGTGCCGTTGATGCGTTCGGTGGTGATGGTGCCCAGGGCGCCGGCGCGGGCGGCATCCGTGAGCGCCTCGACGGCCAGCTGGAGACGGGCGTCCATGGGCGCCGGAGCCGGGTCGTCGCCGAGCGGCCAGATGAGCAGGGTCTTGCCGCCGCGCTCCATGTAGAGCGTCAGTTCGCCGTCGACGAGGACGACGAGGGAGCCCGCCTTGCGGCCGGGTTTGTGGGTCGAGTCCTCGGGCGGCTCGGGCCAGGACAGGGCGGCGCCGTAGGCATTCGCCGGGTCGGCGGCGGCCAGGACGACGGCGCGCTGCGGGCCGCCGCGCCGGGACTGCGCCGGGCCGCCGTCCGGCAGGGCGTCATCGGCGGTGCGCTCCCGCTGGGTGCTGACCGCGCGCAGCCGGTCCACCGCGCCGTCCATCGCGAACTGGGCGGCGCCCAGCCCCTCCACCACATAGCCGCGGCGGGCCTGGCCGGACTCCTCGAAGGCGGCCAGTACGCGGTATGCGGCGGAGAAGCCGCCCTCGACGCCCTCGGCGGCGACCGCGCCGCGGGTGACGATGCCGTGCCGGTCCAGGAGCGTTCGGGCCAGGGCGTGGGCGCGGTGGGTGGGGTCCGGCTCGGCGGCGGGCAGCAGGGACCAGCGGCCGCCCACGGTCGGTGGGCCGGAGCGGGAGGCGGTGGGGCGGCCGCTGCGGCCCGTGGCCGCCGCGGTCAGCGTGCCGTATCTGCCCCGGGGGACGGTCCGGCGGGCGCGGTGGGCGGTCGAGCCGGCCGTACGGCCCGAGCCGAGGAGGGCGCGCAGCGGGGCCAGGGTGTCATTGGTCAGCCGGCCCGACCAGGCCAGGTCCCACAGGGCGTCGGCCAGTTGGGGGTCGGTGGCATCGGGGTGGGTGGTGGCGCGGACCTGGTCGGCGAGCTGGCGGAAGAAGAGGCCGTATCCGGGGGCGAGGGCGGTCAGCAAGGACTCGTGCAGCGCGGTCAACTCCAGTGGGAGCGGCTGCGGGAGCAGGAGCGGGGCGGAGTCGGCGAGATGGAGGGAGACCCAGCCGTCCTTGCCGGGGAGCGCACCGGCGCCGGCCCACAACACCTCGCCGGTGGTGGTGAGTTCGTCGAGCAGGGCCGGGGTGTAGCCGCCGACCCGGGAGGGCAGCACCAGCTTCTCCAGGGCGGAGGCGGGCACGGGGGCGCCCTGGAGCTGCTCGATGGCGCGCACCAGACCGTCGATACCGCGCAGGCTGTGCGACGAACCGCCGAGCGGTGCCGGCACCCCGCTCGGCGGAGCCGGCCGGGGGGCGCTGATGTGCTGCCACTGGGGGAGGAAGGCGGCGAGCGCGGCGGGCGGCACCGGCTCCAGCTCCTCGCGCAGCGCGGCGAGCGAGCGGCGGCGCAGCCTGCGCAACACCTGGGCGTCGCACCACTCCTGGCCGATGCCCGCGGGGTGGAACTCCCCCTGGACGACCCGGCCGGCCGCGGCGAGGAGATGCAGCGCGCCGTCGGTGACGGCCGTGCCGAGGCCGAAGCGGGCGGCCGCCTGCTCGGAGGTGAACGGGCCGTGGGTACGGGCGTAGCGGGACAGCAGATCGCCCAGCGGGTCCTTGACCGGTTCCGTGAACGACTCCGGGACGCCGACCGGCAGCGCCGTGCCCAGGGCGTCGCGGAGCCGGCCGGCGTCCTCGACGGCGACCCAGTGATCGGTGCCGGCGATGCGCACCGAGAGGGCACGGCGGGCGGCGGCCAGCTCCCTGGGCCAGGCCGGATCCGCGCCGCGCTCGACCAGTTCGGCGTCGGTCAGCGGCCCCAGCAGCCGCAGCACGTCGGCGACGCCCTCGACGTCCTTGACCCGCCGGTCGTCCGTGCGCCACTGCAGCTCCCGCTCCAGCTCCGCCAGCACCTCGGCATCCAGCAGCTCGCGCAGCTCGGCCTGGCCCAGCAGCTCGGCCAGCAGCCGGGAGTCCAGGGAGAGGGCGGCGGCGCGGCGCTCGGCGAGCGGGGAGTCGCCCTCGTACAGGAACTGGGCGACATAGCCGAACAGCAGCGAGCGGGCGAACGGGGACGCCTCGGGGGTGGTGACCTCCACGAGGCGGACCCGGCGGGCCTCGATGTCCCCCATCAGCTCCGTCAGACCCGGTACGTCGAAGACGTCCTGAAGGCATTCGCGGACGGCTTCCAGCACGATCGGGAACGAGCCGAACTCGCTCGCCACCTGGAGGAGCTGGGCGGCGCGCTGACGCTGCTGCCACAGCGGGGTGCGCTTGCCGGGGCTGCGCCGCGGCAGCAGCAGGGCACGGGCGGCGCACTCCCGGAACCGGGAGGCGAACAGCGCGGACCCGCCGACCTGGTCCGTGACGATCTGGTCGACCTCGCCGTGCTCGAAGGCGACATCGGCCGCCCCCACGGGGGACTGCTCGGGGTCGTACTCCGTGCCGCGGGCGCCCAGGCCCGGATCGGCGGCCGGGTCGAAGCCGCCGTCGCCGTCCAGGAGGTCGAGGCCCATCAGATCGGCGTCGGGCAGCCGCAGCACAATGCCGTCGTCGGCATGCATCACCTGGGCGTCCATGCCGTAGCGCTCGGCGAGACGGGCGCCGAGGGCCAGCGCCCACGGGGCGTGGACCTGGGCGCCGAAGGGGGAGTGGATGACCACCCGCCAGTCGCCGAGCTCGTCCCGGAACCGCTCCACGACGATCGTGCGGTCATCGGGGACATGGCCGCAGGCCTGCTTCTGCTCGGCGAGGTAGCTCAGCACATTGGACGCCGCCCAGTCGTCCAGCCCGGCGGCGGACAGCCGGGACCGGGCGTCCTCCGGGCCGAGCGCGCCGAGCTCGCGGAGGAACGCGCCCAGCGCGCGGCCCAGTTCGAGGGGGCGGCCCAGCTGGTCGCCCTTCCAGAAAGGCAGCCGTCCCGGTACGCCGGGGGCGGGGGTGACCAGCACCCGGTCGCGGGTGATGTCCTCGATGCGCCAGGACGTCGTGCCGAGGGTGAAGACATCGCCGACGCGGGACTCGTAGACCATCTCCTCGTCGAGCTCGCCCACCCGGCGGCCACCGCCGCCCTTGCCGGAGTCGCCGCCCGCCAGGAACACCCCGAACAGGCCGCGGTCGGGGATCGTGCCGCCGGAGGTGACGGCCAGCCGCTGGGCGCCGGGGCGGCCCGTGACGGTGTGCGCGACGCGGTCCCACACCAGGCGCGGGCGCAGCTCGGCGAAGGCGTCGGAGGGGTAGCGGCCGGCGAGCATGTCCAGCACGGCCGTGAACGCCGACTCGGGAAGCCCGGCGAACGGGGCGGCCCGCCGGACGACGGCCAGCAGCTCCTCGACGTCCCAGGTGTCCATCGCGGACATGGCGACGAGCTGCTGGGCGAGGACGTCCAGTGGATTGGCCGGCACCCGCAGCGCCTCGATGGCGCCCGAGCGCATCCGCTCGGTGACCACGGCGGCCTGCACCAGATCGCCGCGGTACTTGGGGAAGACGACGCCCGTCGAGACCGCGCCGACCTGATGCCCGGCCCGGCCGACCCGCTGCAGCCCGGAGGCGACCGACGGCGGCGACTCCACCTGGACGACCAGGTCGACCGCGCCCATGTCGATGCCCAGCTCCAGACTGGAGGTGGCGACCACGGCCGGCAGCCGGCCCGCCTTCAAGTCCTCCTCCACCTGGGCGCGTTGCTCCTTCGAGACGGAGCCGTGGTGGGCGCGGGCCAGCAGCGCAGGGGCGCCCTTGGCGGCCCCGGACCCGCCCATCAGCTCCGCGGGGGAGTGGTGCTCGGGCAGCTCCGTGACGGATCCGCCCGGATCGGGTTCGGCGCCCATGGAGCGTTCGTAGGCGATCTCGTTGAGTCGGTTGCACAGCCGCTCCGCCAGCCGGCGGGAGTTGGCGAAGACGATCGTGGAGCGATGAGCCTGGACGAGATCGGCGATCTTCTCCTCGACCTGCGGCCAGATGGACGGCTTCTCGCCGGTGTCGCCCTCCTGGACCGGCGAGCCGCCCAGCTCGCCCATGTCCTCCACCGGGACGACCACCGAGAGGTCGAAGCGCTTCCCCGAAGGCGGCTGGACGATCTCCACCCGGCGCCGCGGCGACAGATAGCGCGCCACCTCCTCCACCGGCCGCACCGTCGCGGACAGCCCGATCCGGCGGGCCGGGCGGTCCAGCAGCTCGTCCAGCCGCTCCAGGGACAACGCCAGATGCGCACCGCGCTTCGTGCCGGCCACGGCGTGGACCTCGTCCACGATCACCGTCTCGACGCCCGCCAGTGCCTCCCGGGCCGAGGACGTCAGCATCAGGAACAGCGACTCGGGGGTCGTGATCAGGATGTCCGGCGGGCGGTTGGCGATCGAGCGGCGCTCGGCGGGCGAGGTGTCCCCGGAGCGGATGGCGACCTTGATGTCCGGCTCCGGCTGCCCGAGACGGACCGACTCCTGCCGGATGCCCGTCAGCGGACTGCGCAGATTGCGCTCGACGTCGACGGCCAGCGCCTTCATCGGAGAGACGTACAGCACCCGGCAGCGCTTCTTCGGCTCGGCGGGCGGGGGAGTGCTCGCCAGCGCGTCCAGGGACGCGAGGAAGGCGGCGAGGGTCTTGCCGGAGCCCGTCGGCGCCACCACCAGGACGTCCGAGCCCGCGCCGATCGCCCGCCAGGCCCCCTCCTGCGCGGCGGTGGGCGCGCTGAACGCCCCGGCGAACCATCCGCGGGTCGCGGGGGAGAAGGAGTCGAGCGCTGCCGTGGCCATGTCCTCCATCGTGCACCGGACCACTGACAACGCGGACGCCGCCCGCTGCGCCGCAGGCCGCGGGCCGGGGATTCCCGGCCGTCCACGCAGTGGACGTGCGGGCCGGCGGCCGTCCGGCGGACGCAGAATGGGGGCATGGTCACGGTCGGTGGACAGAGCGCGGCCGACGGCGTGCCCGGTGCGGGCGCCACGCCGCGGGCCGGCGGTGAGTGGGCGCGCCACTGGCGCTACGCCGGGCTGCCCGGCCTCGATCTGCTGCGCGCCCGTTACGTCCGCCACTCCTTCCCCCGCCATGCGCACGACGGCTATGTCCTCTGCGCGGTCACCTCGGGTGTCGAGGAGGTGGGGCTCCGGCAGGGCACCGTCCGGGCCGGTCACGGCGGCATCATCATGCTCAACCCGGAGGTGGCGCACACCGCGCGGGCGGGTGTGCCCGAGGGCTGGACCTACGCCACGCTCTACCCGTCCTCCGAGGTCGTCGCCGAGATAGCCGGGGAGACCACGGCGCTGCGCGGGACCGCGGGATTCGACGAGACGGTCGCCGAGGACCCGCACCTCGGCCGTCTGATCACCGAGATCCACCGGGCCGCCGAGGCCGGCAACGCCCTCGCGGCCGACAGCCTGCTGCGGATCGTCGTCGCCCGGCTGCTGCGCCGCTACGGAGGCCCGCTCCCGGCGCGTACGCCCCGCAGCGCGGGCGCCCGGACCGCCGCCCGCGCCCGGACCGTCCTGGAGGAGCGGATGGCCGACCCGCCGTCCCTGGAGAAGCTGGCGCAGGAGCTCGGGACCAGCGCGTTTCCGCTGCTGCGGGCCTTCCGCGGCGCCTACGGCATGCCACCGCACACCTGGCTCACCGACGCCCGGGTACGCCGGGCCCGCAGGCTTCTGGAAACGGGCAGCGCACCCGCCGAGGCGGCAGTCGCCGTCGGCTTCACCGACCAGCCGCACCTGAACCGGCACTTCACCCGGATCGTCGGGGTGCCGCCCGGCGCGTACCGCAGGGAGCGCTCGGCCCGGACAGGTCCTTCGGATCCCTCCGGGCCGCACGGCGCAAGAACGTACAAGACCAACGAGGCCGCGGGCTCCTAAGGTCCGGGGTGTGGCAGAACAGACAGAGATACGCACCACGGAGCGGGCCGCCGCGCCGGCGGCACCGCCCGCGAAACCCGACTCCGCCGTCATCAGGGACGCACTCGGCGTCGGCGTCGCCGTCGGCCTCTCCGGATTCGCCTTCGGCGTGACCTCGGCCGGCGCCGGGCTCGGCCTGCTGCAGACCTGTGCACTGAGCCTGCTGGTGTTCACCGGAGCCTCGCAGTTCGCCCTGGTCGGCGCGCTGGCGGCGGGCGGCAACCCGCTCACCGCCGCGGCTGGCGCCTTCTTCCTGGGCGCCCGCAACGCCTTCTACGGGCTGCGGCTGTCCGCCGTCCTCGGCTACCGGGCGCGGGTCAAGCCCTTCGCCGCCCACTGGGTCATCGACGAGACCTCCGCCGTCACGCTGGCCCAGCCCGACCGGCGCAGCGCCCGGCTGGGCTTCACCGTCACGGGGCTGACCCTCTACGTCCTGTGGAACCTCACCACCCTCGTCGGTGCCCTGGGCGCCGGGGCGCTCGGCGACACCGCCGCCTGGGGGCTGGACGCGGCCGGACCCGCGGTCTTCCTGGCGCTGCTCGCGCCGATGCTCAAGGACACCGTCGAGCGGGTCGCGGCAGGCCTCGCCGTGGTGCTGGTCATGGTCACGCTGCCCCTGCTGCCCACCGGCGTGCCCGTACTGGTCGCCGCGCTCGCCGCACCCGCCGTCCTCCTCGTGCAGGGGCGACGGGAGCGGGCGGCGCAGGCGCCGGGGACGGCGCGGCCCGGCACCGGCCGGGCCGCCGCCGCCGGGCCGCCCGCCTCCCAGGACGGGACCGCGGAACTCCGCAACGCCATCGAGGAGGACCGGGCATGACCGTCTGGATTGCGATCGCCGTCACCGCTGTCGGCTGCTACCTGGTCAAGTACCTCGGCCTCTCGGCGCCCGCCGGTGTACTGGAGCGCCCGCTCGTCAAGCGGCTGGCCGCACTGCTGCCGGTCGCCCTGCTGGCCGCGCTCACCGCCCAGCAGACCTTCAGCGACGGCCGGCACCTGATGCTCGACGCCAAGGCCGCGGGGGTGGCCGCCGCGGCCGTCGCGCTCGTGCTGCGGGCGCCGTTCCTGCTGGTCGTCGGCGTCGCCGTGGTCGTCACGGCAGGGGTGAGGGCCCTGGGAGGGTGACACTCAGACGAGGCGGCGCCCGTACGTCCGCAGGGTCAGCAGCGCCTTGAGCGTCACCATCGGGCGGCTCTCCAGCGCCGTCCCGGGCGCCCACACCCGCCAGTTGACCGGCCAGCCGCCGTCCTCCTGCTGGAGCGCGGCGAGATGGTCCAGCGCCCGGTCCATCTCCTCGTCGGTGAACCAGTCGCGGGCGAGCGAGCCGGGCGCGGGGGCGAAGTCGTACGCCAGGTGATGCTCCCCGGGGGCGTACCCCTGCGCCACCGGGACGTCCGCGGCCCGCTCCGGATCCAGCAGCACCAGTTGCCGGTCCCGGACGAGCCGGCCGAGCCGCTGCGCCGCCGCGGTGGCCCGTGGCCGGTCCGGGGCGCCGTCCAGGAAGGCCACCGCCGCCTCGACCTCGTACGGATGGGTCTGCGTCAGTGATTCCACGGCCGCCCAGCAGTAGTCGGTGGCCCGGAACAGCCAGGCGTGCCAGACCTCGTTGCGGTGCAGCACCCCCACCACGGGACCGGTGGCCAGTAGTGCGCTCGGCGGGTCGTCGACCACCGGGATCCAGGGGGCGGCCGGATAGCCGCGCTGTGAGGGGGTCATCGCGGGCAGCGCGCCCTGAGGGGTGGAGATCTTCGTCAGATAGCGGCAGATCCTTTCCACCTGGCGGCCGTCGCAGCGCCCGATCAGATCGAGGACCTTCAGGGCGTGGGCGGTGTGCAGCGGCTGGCTGACCGGGCCGCGAAGATCGGGCTCCAGGGCGTGGCCGAAGCCGTCGTCGTCATTGCGGTACGCGGCGAGCGCGGTCTCGACCGGGTCGGCCCCGCCGCCGAGGAAGTGGTACGCGAAAAGCCGCTGTTCGAGCACCCGCGCCGTCAGCCAGACGAAGCGCTCGGCACGCGCCAGAGGGGTCGAAGGAGGACTTACGTTTTCGGCCATGGGCTGACCGTAGGGCGGAAATCCCCCGGCGGGACCGGCTCGCGCACCGCTGCCCCCCAGGGCGGGATACTGAAGGCATGTGGTTGACGGATCTTGCGGCGGCGCACGCCGAAGTCTCGTCAACGGCGGGCCGCGGTACGCACCGCGCGGGTGGTCCGCTGCGCGCGGGCCGCCGCCCGGCGGTGCGACGTCACAACAGAGAGGCGGGGCCGAGGTGGCGCTAGGCGCTGTCCGCGATGTTGCCGCCTCGGGAGGCCGGGCGGTCCTGGTCCGCCGCGAGCCGGGCGGACGCCGCGTGGAACGCCTCGAGTCCCGCCGCGAGGCGGGCGACATCGGCGGGTTCCATGCGGTCAAGGGTGGCCGTGACCTCCCGGCTGCGTGCCACGCGGTACTGCTCCAGCAGCACCCGGCCGCGCAGGCTCAGCCGCAGCTCGACCTCCCGCCGGCTGGTCGCGCTGGGGCCCCGTTCCGCCAGGCCCATCGCCTCCAGGCGGTCGCAGAGTCTGCTGACCGCCGGTGGCCGCGAGCCGAGCGCTTCGGCCAGGGTGCGCAGATTTGTGCCTTCGTGTTGCTCGATCACCAGGAGTGCGCGCAGCTGGGAGAGCGAGACCTCCGCCGAGTGTGCCGCTTCCTGCCCGCGTCCCCACAGCACCTCGAGCAGCTCCGAAGCGGCAAGCGCCGCCGCGCTCGCGCGCTCGTGGGAATGGGGCCGACCGGTGGAACGGGACACACGAACACTCTGTCACCCTGTGCGTCCCGTTGTCAGACCGACCCTGCCCTCGACCCCGGACGAAGGGTGTCCGCCACACCATGACTCAACGCCTCGAAGTGGAAACAGCGCTGCGTGCCGCGGCACCGCATGCGCTGGTCGACGCCCTGAGGGACGTCCTCGCCACCGCCTACCGGGCCACCTCGGTACGGCTGTTCCTGACGGACTACGGCGGGACCGTGCTCAGGGCGTGCGACTCCTCGGGGGGCGACGAGGTCTCGCTGCCCGTCTCCGGCAGCCCGGAGGGGCGGGCATTGGGGAGCCAGGAGCCCCGCGAGCAGCAGGTGCCGCACGGGGACGCCATCGACCACCATCTTCCGGTAACGGTGCGTGGCGACCGGATCGGCATTCTGACGGTCAGGCTCCCGGGCGACCGCTCCACACCGGAAGTGCTCGACGATCTCCGGTACGTGGCGGACCTGCTCGGCCGCGAGATCCTCGTCGCCGAGCGCGACACGGACGTCTACCAGCGGGCGCGCCGGATCAGTCGCCTCACCCTGGCCGCGGAGATGCAGTGGCAGCTGCTGCCCGCGCGGGCGTACGCCGACGAGAGGCTCGCCCTCGGGGCCCAACTGGAGCCCGCCTACGCCGTGCACGGTGACAACTTCGACTGGGCCCTGGACGCCGACGCGCTGACGCTCACCGTCACCAACGGCATGGGGGAGGGCATCGAGGCCTCGCTCCTCACCCACCTTGCCGTCAACGCCCTGCGCAACGCCCGCCGGGCCGGCGTCGGCCTCGCGGACCAGGCGGCACTGGCCGACCGGGCCGTCTACGACCACTACCGGGGCGCGGCCCATGTGTCGACGCTGCTGCTGCGCATCGAACTCGCGACGGGGCGGACGGAAGTCATCGACGCGGGGTCGCCGCAGATGTGGCGGATGCGAGGGAAGCCGGTCGAGCGCCTCCCTCTCGATGCCCAGCTGCCCCTGGGCATGTTCGAGGAGTCCCATTACGTGCCACAGGAGTTCACGGTCGCGCCGGGGGATCGGCTGATCTTCGTGAGCGACGGGGTGTACGAGACGCTCTCGCCACTGGGGGAGAGGTATGCCGAGCGGGCGCTCGCCCGGGCGATCCACGCCACGAGTCTGCTGCCGGCGGCCATGGCGCCGCGTGCCCTCCTGCGTGATGTGGCCGAATACCGTGATGCGGAGTCCCTGGATGACTCCTTGGTGCTCTGTCTTGACTGGTTCGGCGACGGTCGATGATGCAGGCAGATCATTGTGGGCCTCTCCGCCGGGGCAACGGCCGACGGCGGTGGACCGGCCTTCCGCCGGTCGTGCCTGGATACGCGGCGACCGGTGCGACGCGGGGAGGCGACCGTACGGATTCGGATGCCGGGCCGGGCGCGGCCGCCGGTGGGTGAAGAGCGGGCCCGCGGGTACCAGCCCTTGATCGTGCTCGCTAACATTTGCCGGGCGACAACTGTTAACGGTGTGCGGGCCGGCCCGTCCGCAACCGCAGGGCGAACCGGCCCGAGGCAGTCACCCGGGCCCGCCGGACCGAAAGGACGATGAGTTGGGATCCGCAGAGGTTGCCGCACGCGAGCGCGTCACGAGCGTGCTGCGCGAAGAGGCCGATGAGATCTCGGACCGTTGGGTGCAGTTGCAGCTGGCGCAGCCGACGCTGGACGGGGACGTGAGCGAGGCCGAGCTGGGTGAGGAAGCCGATGCCCTGGTCAGCGCCCTGCTCTCCGGCCTGGACCGCGGCTTGCCGGTGGAACACGTGGTCAGTTCCCACGAGGAGATACACCGAGCCGTTTCCGAAATCTCCCTGCGACGTGCCCGCAGGGGGGTCTCGCCCACCGCGACGTCGCTGGCGGTGATGTCACTGAAAGAGGCCCTGCTGAAGGCCGTCCAGCGGCACACCCGCGACGGGGAGGACCTCTTCCACAGTGCGGTGCTGATCAACCGCCTGCTGGACAGCGCCGGCGCCCTCTCCTTCGAGATCTTCGTGGAGGGCCGGGAAGAAATCATCCGCCGGCAGAGCCAGCAGCTGCTGGAGGTCTCCACCCCGGTCGTCCGGCTGTGGCGTCAGGTGCTGGCCGTCCCTCTGATCGGCACCCTCGACACCGCACGCACCCAGGTGGTGATGGAAAATCTGCTCCAGGCCATCCAGGAGCACGAGGCGCTGGTCGCCATCGTCGACATCACCGGTGTGCCCACCGTCGACACCGCCGTCGCCCAGCATCTGATGCACACGGTCAATGCGGTACGTCTCATGGGCGCGGACTGCATCATCAGCGGAATCCGGCCGCCGATCGCCCAGACGATCGCCCAGCTCGGCATCGATCTGTCGACCATCATGACCCGGGCCACCCTTGCGGACGCCCTGGGAGAGGCCGTGAAGCTCACCGACGCGGCGCCGTCCAACTCCGCCCCCCTGGCACAGCGGTGAACGTCCCCGCATCGGCCGGCGTGCCGATCCTGCGACTGGGCGACGTCCTGGTCACCGGGCTCCTCAACGAACTCGACGACAAAACAGCCGTGGCTTTCACCGATGAGCTCACCGCGCGCATCACCAGCGACCGCGCACGGGGGGTGCTCATCGACATTTCCCGGCTGGAAATCGTCGATTCCTTCGTGGCCCGTACTTTGATGGAGCTGACCACCATGGCGCGGCTGCTGGGTGCCCGGGTGATCGTTGCCGGGATGCGGCCGCCGGTCGCCATCACCCTGGTCGAGCTGGGACTGCAGCTGACCGGGGTGGAAACGGCGCTCAACGCCGAGCAAGGCATGGCCGCGCTGGGCTGGCATCAGAGCCGGCAGCCTTCCGAAGGGGTCCTGCGTGAGTTCCGCACGGAGTAGTGACCACGCGGTGGGCCTGGCTACGGCCGCTCGACACGTCGCCGACGCGGAGTGCCACACGTCGGTGCACCAGGTGCGGACCGAGGAAGACCTGCTGACCGTCCGGCACGCCGTGCGGGCGGCCACCCTGCGGGTCGGCTTCAGCATCGTCGACCAGACGCGGGTGGTCACCGCCGCCAGTGAGCTGGCACGTAACGCCTATATCCACGGCGGAGGGGGCACCGTGACCATCGACTGCCTCATGTCGCGTGGAACCGCGGGGCTCCGTCTGACGATCACCGACGACGGTCCCGGCATCGCGGATGTCGGCGCCGCGCTGACCGACGGCTTCACCACCGGCACGGGGCTCGGCCACGGCCTGGGCGGCGCCCGGCGGCTGATGGACGACTTCGAACTTCACTCGGCTCCGGGGCAGGGCACCACCGTCGTCGCCGCGCGTTGGGCGAGTCGTTGACGCTCCCCCAGCCGACGGCACATATCGCCGTGGACCACTACAGCGCCGTGCATCTGGCCGCCGAAACAGCCCGGTCGGTCGCCGGGCAGTGCCGGCTGCCGGGCGCGCTGCCGGACCGGGCCGCGGTCATCGCCTCGGAATTGGCCAGCAATCTGGCCAATCACGCGGCCGGCGGGGCGCTGTTCATCCAGCCCCTGCCCCTGGGCGGCGGCATGGAGATCGTTGCCGCGGACCACGGGCCCGGCATCGGCGAACTGCAGCAGTGCCTCGCTGACGGCTACACCACCAACAACACTCTCGGCGCCGGTCTGGGAGCCGTGAAACGGATAGCCACCACCCTCACCATCCGCACACAGCCCGGGGCCGGAACCCTCGTCTGCGCCCGTCTCACCACGCCCGACGAGACGGCGTCGGCCGACCAGGAGGCAGGCGCCCTCTGCGTGGCGGCGGACCGTGAACAGACCAGCGGCGACGCGTGCGCCATCGTCGATCACGGCCCCGCGCGCACCGCACTCGTCGTGGACGGCCTCGGCCACGGGCCGCACGCCGCCGAGGCCGCCCAAGTGGCTCTGCGGTCCTTCCATCGCGGGCCGGACAGCCCACTGCCCGAGCTCCTCACCGGCCTCCACCGGGCACTTCGCCGCACCCGCGGCGCGGCCGTCGGCCTGCTGCGCCTGCACCCCGGACGGGCGGAGTACTGCGGTGTCGGCAACGTACGCGTCCTGCTGCTGACCCCGCTCGACCTGCGCCACCGCCTGAGTGGCCAGCCGGGGATTGCCGGACTGAACATGACGCCACCGCATGTGCGGGCCTTCCCCGTACCGCCCGGTGGCACGGTACTGCTGCATTCCGACGGCATCGACCACCGCTGGGCCCAGGCGCCCTCGCCCTTTGTGCACCGCCTGCCGCCGTCACTGCTCGTCGCGTCCCTCGTCCACAACCACCGCCTCCCACGCGACGATGCGACCGTGCTCGCCGCCCGTCCGAGCCAGAGACTTTCGTGACCCCCCACACCTTCCACGACCTGCCGTCCCTCCGCCGCGCCGTACGGCGGATCTGCGCGGCGCACCGGCTTCCCTCCCGGACCGGAGGGCGCCTGGTGCGCTCCGTGGCCGAGGCGGCCGGCGCCGCCCTGGGTGCCGACGGCCCCGTCCGCCTCGACGCCGCCGAGCAGACCGATCCGGGCGGCACCACGCTGCTGGCCGTCACCCTGTACGCCGGACAGCCGCCGGCGCCGCTGAGCACGGCCCGCCTCCCGCTGCCGGGTCGGGCCACGCCCGACGGCGGTCTCGCCTGGCTCCTGCCCCTCGGCGAGGGACCGGAGCCCGAACCTCCGGCTTCCCCGCCCGCCACCCGCGGCGGCGCACCCGTCCAGGACCGGACGGAGGCGGAGACCGCCGAGGCGCACGCGACACAGATCGCGGCGCTCGAAGGCGATCTCGCCGCCGCGCTCTCCCGGGTGGAGACCCTCACCACGGAACTGCACCGCCTCAAGGACGAACTCGCCGAGACCAACAGCGGCGTGCTCGCCCTCTACGTCCAGCTGGACGAGCGCGACGAACAACTACGACGGGCCCACGGCCAGATCCTGCGTGAGCTGGAGGACGCACTACGTCCCTCGCCGATCACCGTCGAAGGCCTGGAGTTCGCCGTCCACTACGAGCCGGCCGACACCGATGCGCCCACGGGGGGCGACTTCTACGACTGGCTCTGCCTCCCCGACGGCACCGTGCACATCACCGTCGTCGATGCGCTGGGACACGGTGTGCGCAGCACCCGCAGCGCCCTCAACGTCACCCATGCCGTGCGCACCCTGGCGCTCGAAGGCCACCCGCTCGAATCCATCGTGGCCCGCACCCACGACATCCTCGCCCCGTTCGATCCGGAGATCATGGCGACGGTGCTGCTCGCCCGTATCAACCCCGAAACCGGCGAACTCCGCCTGGCCAACGGCAGCCATCCGCCGGCCCTGCTGCTGCGTGCCGACGGGACCTCCGACTACCTGGAGATCCGCGGCCGGGGTATCGGGTTCCCGCTGCCGGGGAGCGAGTCGGTGCTGGAGGACACGCTGCACGAGGGCGATCTCCTGGTGCTCTACACCGACGGTCTGACCGAGAGCCGACGAGACCCCATCGAAGGCGAGGCGCGACTCGTCAAGAGCGCCCGGGCCCATGCCGGCCGGCCGGTTGACGAAATCCCCGGCGCCGTCGCAGACGACATGCACACCGTCATCCTGCACTCCGACGACACCCTTGCCCTCGCCGTCCGCCGAGCCCGGCGGGACGCCCCGCGGGCGGGGGCGGACGCGACCGGGTGACCGGCCGCCGGTCCCCGTCCGGCCCCGCCCACGGGGCGCCGGGCGCAGGCGGCCTCCGGGGTCGTGGCGCGTCCGGACGGTACCGGCCACGAGGGCACACCAACTGTCCCGTTCCGCCGGGGTTCCGTTGGGTAGACGCCTCACGAGCATCTGATGGCTCCTGCACACCAGCCGAACGAGGAGTACCACTGACCGGGGTGAAAAAAGCCTGTGCACCAACCGCTTGCGACTGACGACCCCTCATCCCAGCCGGCCCAGGGCGTCTGCCGTCCGGGGACGGCGGCGGACGCCCGCGACTTCGCCAGGAGCTTCGCCGACCTGCTCCATCCGGCGCCGACCGCACGCACCACCCAGAACCTGCTCCTGCTGGTGTCCGAACTGGTCACCAACGCGCTGCGTCACGCGGGCGCCGTCACGGCACTGCGTCTCACCGCGGACCACGAGAGCATCCGGGTCCTCGTCGAGGACCCCAGCCCTACTTGGCCGGAGGGCCGCAGCCCCGATCTGACCGGCCGCGAGGGTGGGTTCGGCTGGCCCATGGTGTGCGCTCTGGCCCGCGAGGTCACCCTCCGGCCCCGCCCCGGCGGCGGCAAGATCGTGCAAGCCGCCCTCTCGCGCTGAAGGCGGCCCCGGCACAGGGTCGTTGACGTGCGAGGGGTTGTGTGATGTCGGGAGGAGCGGGCAGGCCACACGGGAGCGTGCGCTTGCGGAGGGATCTCGGAGGGTTCCCCGGCCCGGCCCGGCCCGCAGGGTGCACCGCACCTGTCGTCGGACAGTGGGAACGGGATGCGTCCATGCAACGCCACAGCGCCGAATCGTCGACGGAGACACTGCGCGAGGCCGCCGAACAACTGGCCACCGCCGGTGAGGCGATCACCGCCCTGATGAGGGAAGCGGCCGCCCCGGTGGAACCGCGGCTTCCCCCGCACGGCCTGAAAGTGCTGTCCGTCGTCTCGGTCCGTCCCGGGCGGAACCTGACCACGATCGCCGCCGCCGTGGGCCTGGGCCTGCCGCGCGCCAGTCGGGTGTGCGCCGCACTGGAGTCCGTCGGTCTGCTGCTCCGCCACCCGACGGCGACCGACCGGCGCGCGATAGGGCTGCAACTGAGCCCGGAAGGCAGTGCGTTCCTGGAGCGCTTCCGGGCGATCCGGGTGGACCGCATGGCCGCGGTACTGCGCCGGATGCCGGCGGATGAACGAGGTGCGCTGGTCGCGGCGCTGGGAGAGCTGGCCGTCGCCGTCGCCGCCGTCGGTACCGAACGGAGCTGACGCTCAGGCGTCGAGAGCCGTGTCGACGGACCCGTACAGAGGCAGCACCGTGTCGAGTCCGGTGAGCGCGAAGAGCCGCTCCAGAACGGCGGAGGGGGCTGCGAGCCGCAACGCGGGGCCCAGTGCGTCATGCGCCTGGATCAGGACATTGACCGTGATGGAATCCGCGAACGTCACGGCCGACAGGTCGATGACGACCGGGCCGGTGCCGTCCCGCCCCACCTCCTGCAATGTCTCGTCGAGCGGCGCGATGTTGTCCAGGTCGAGTGGTCCCGTGACGGCGAGAATCAGAGCCCCCCGATCCTGTCGCGTGTCGATACGTATGGGCCGGCCTCCGTTGGGCTGGGACAGCACGATGAACCTCGCTGTAGGGGCTGACGCTTCGTGAGGGGACGTGTCCTTGGGGGTACGGCAACCCCAAGGATAGAAGCGATAGTTGCTTTTTTGCAACATTCGCCGTAGGGCAACAATCTGTTCTCGTCACCGATCAAGAGGGCCGCGCCTGGCGTGGCGTGGGAACGAAAAGCGGCGGGTCATGGCCGGGGCCGCGGCGGCGGGCACGCCGCGACGGGGGCGGCGGCGCATCCAGGAACCGCCACTGCCCCAGTGTCCTCACCGGGGCCGCAGTCGATCGTCCGGAACGGACCCGCTGAGGAGCGGCCCGCCTGGGTACGCGGGCCGGAGCGGCACCGCAAAGACGCAGTGGGAGCCCGCGAGGGCTCGCCGCCTCCTTGCCGTCCCACACATGGGAAAGGTGCATCATGCTCTTTCTGGTCGTAGCGCTGTTCCTCTTCGGTGTACTGATGGGGACCGCAGGGCACGTCCCCGTACCCGTCACCGTCGTCGCCTCTCTCGCCATCGCGGCCTGGCTGCTGGTCTTCTTCGCCAGAGAACGCCGTAGGGCGGCGAAGGGAGGCGGCCGATGACCTCCGCCCGGATCCCCGTCAGGACCGGACCGCATCCCCAGGCCGACCGCATGGCCATCGCCGCGTTCGTCTGCGGTCTGCTGGGCGTCCTGGTGTTCAACATCGTCCTCGGCCCGTGTGCGCTGCTCTTCGGCGCCGCGGCCCTCTACCGGGGAACCATCCGCCGCCTCCGCGCATACCTGGGCCTGGCGTTCGGGGCCCTCGACATCGTGCTGCTCGTGGTGCTGTCCTCCCACAGCGGGACCATCAGCTGGCACCTCTAGGGCACGTCTCCGGCTCACCGCGGGCCGCGGCCCCGTACCTGTGGCCCGCGGCCGACGGGACACCGTGCGGCGGCCGCGGGCCCCCGCGTTCGCTCATGCCACGCCAAGTCCCGTATTCCTCAGGGGAATCGCACCCACGGCAGATACCGCGGAAAAGGCTGTGCGGAGACCTCTCGGCTCAGGGACCTTGCCGCGGAAAGTCACCCGGATGCCCACGGAATCGGCTAAGAAACGCGTCAGTTCAGGAGGTTGGTGGGAATTCCGCGGGGCACACGATGCCTCGGAGGTCGATAACTATGGTTCCCCTGCTTCTCGTACTTCTTCTCGCACTGATTCTCTTCGGTGCCGGGTTCGCATTGAAGGCCCTGTGGGTCGTGGCGGTCATCGTGCTCGCCGTGTGGCTGCTGGGATTCGTCCTGCGCTCCGCCGGTGCCGGTGGCAAGCGTGGCCGGTGGTATCGCTGGTGAATTTATGGCAGGCAATCCTCATCTTGCGGGTGGGGGCCGGAACTCGGTGTCCGGTCCCCACCCGTGTGTGAGTGCGCCTCTCCCGGAGGCGTGGAAAGATCAGTCCGAATTATTCGGGGCGCTCGAAAAAGGTCCTTCTCTTTGGCGTCGGCACTTCGGGAATTCGGCGACCATTCCTCGTGGCTCCGCCCACCGGCCGCCCCAGTCGTGTCCGAGATATCCGCACTCCGGACAAGTCGATTCCCTCTGCTTGCCGGCCCGGTCGCCCCGCTTGCCGGCCCGGTCGCCCCGCTTGGCGACCCGGTCTCCCTGCTCGGCGACCCGGACCTGCCGCCCCGGGCCTTACTCTGCGTACCTCCCCATGCGTCCTGCGCGAGGTGGGCACAGCAGCTCGCGCCGCCATGGATGCTTGATCCCACGGGGAAGGCGCACCCCCCGGCCCCGGACGGTCATGCGGGGGCGTGCGGGCAGGAAACATACAGGTCAGAGCGGGTACGGAGCGGAACTCATGCGGTTGACGATCTTCTGGCAGCGGATGGCGGACCACTTCGGTGCGGCGTATGCCGAGTCCTTCGCGCGCGATCATGTAATGGCGGACCTCGGCGGCCGGACCGTGCATGAAGCGCTGGACGCGGGGTGGAGCGCCAAAGAGGTGTGGCGAGTGGTCTGCTCGGTGATGGACGTACCGCCCGAAAAGCGCTGAGCGGGACCGGGAGCAGGGCTCTGACCTGGGAGGAAACGGGCCCGGCGGCCGGGCGCCGCGGGCGGATGCACGGGCCAGGACCCGGGATGTCGCAGCCGTGCGCGACACTTGGCTCCGTGCCCGAGTCAGATGAGATCACCAGCAACGACGTCCCACGCCCCGAGGACGGGCCCGAGGACCGGTCCGATGCGCGGATGCCGCGCTGGCTGCCGCGCGCCATGGTGCTCGCGCTCGCTCTGGTGGCCTGTTTCCAGCTCGCCACCTGGGGATTCCACCAGCTGATCACCCTGCTGCTGAATGTGCTGATCGCGTTCTTCCTCGCGCTGGCCGTCGAACCGGCCGTCGACTGGATGGCGGCCCGGGGCATGCGGCGCGGGCTGGCCACGGGCCTGGTCTTCGTGAGCATCCTCGTTGCCGCGGCCGGATTCTTCGCCCTCCTGGGCTCCATGCTCGCCGGCCAGATAGCCAACATGGTGAAGGAGTTCCCGCAGTATCTGGACTCCGTCATCAGCTGGATCAACAGCACCCTGCACACGCACCTCTCGCGGGTCGAGGTGCAGAACAACCTGCTCAAGTCCGACTGGCTGCAGAAGTACGTCCAGGACAGCGCCAACAACGTCCTGGCCGTCTCCGCGACGGTGCTGGGAAGCCTGTTCAACCTTCTGACGGTGGCACTGTTCTCGTTCTACTTCGCCGCCGACGGTCCCCGGCTGCGCCGTGCCCTGTGCTCCGTACTCCCGCCGCACCGCCAGACGGAGGTGCTGCGCGCCTGGGAGATCGCCGTCGCCAAGACCGGCGGCTATCTCTACTCCCGCGGTCTGATGGCGCTGATCTCCGGCGTCGCGCACTATGTCCTGCTGCAGATCCTGGAAGTGCCCTACGCCCCGGCACTGGGCATGTGGGTGGGTCTGGTCTCCCAGTTCATCCCGACCATAGGCACCTACCTCGCGGGCGCACTGCCCATCCTGATCGCGTTCACCGTCGACCCCTGGTACGCCCTGTGGGTCTTCGGCTTCGTCGTGATCTACCAGCAGTTCGAGAACTACCTCCTGCAGCCGCGGATCACCGCCAAGACCGTGGACATCCATCCCGCCGTCGCCTTCGGCTCGGTCGTCGCCGGTACGGCCCTGTTGGGCGCGGTGGGCGCGCTGATCGCGATCCCGGCGACGGCAACGCTGCAGGCGTTCCTCGGCGCGTACGTCAAGCGGTACGAGGTCACAGACGACCCGCGGGTCCTCGGCAGACGCCGGCGCGGTGCCAGGATGCTGGCCCGCGTCCGGCGGACCCTGCACGACGCGCAGCCGTCGGCCCCGCTGGAGGACCGGAAGGCGGCCGGCGGCGTCCAGGAGGACGGCGAGAACGTCCGCTGACCCCGCGGGGCCGGGAGGGCCGGGGGCCGCTGCGCGCAGCCGGGGGTGAAGGACCGGCCCGGCAAGCCCGTCCGCGACACGAGAGCGGTACCGCTTGACACCAAAATCGAACATCCATTCTGATGGGGGATCCGGCCTGTGTCCTCGGGCATTGCGCTGAGTTATCCACAGGTCGGAGCCGGGTCCGGGCGCATTGTCAGTGGCAGGCGTTAGCGTCATGGACGTGAAGCGATCGACTCAAGCAAATCGGGTGGAACCCATGGCAGGCACCGACCGCGAGAAGGCGCTGGACGCCGCACTCGCACAGATTGAACGGCAATTCGGCAAGGGCGCCGTGATGCGCATGGGGGAGCGGCCGAACGAACCCATCGAGGTCATCCCCACCGGCTCCACCGCGCTTGACGTCGCGCTCGGCGTCGGCGGCATCCCCCGCGGCCGCGTTGTCGAGGTCTACGGCCCGGAGTCCTCCGGTAAGACGACCCTGACCCTGCACGCCGTCGCGAACGCCCAGAAGGCCGGCGGCTCCGTCGCGTTCATCGACGCCGAGCACGCCCTCGACCCCGAGTACGCCAAGAAGCTCGGTGTGGACACCGACGCCCTGATCCTGTCCCAGCCGGACAACGGCGAGCAGGCCCTGGAGATCACGGACATGCTGGTCCGCTCCGGCGCGCTCGACCTCATCGTGATCGACTCCGTCGCCGCCCTGGTGCCGCGGGCCGAGATCGAGGGCGAGATGGGCGACTCCCACGTCGGCCTCCAGGCCCGGCTGATGAGCCAGGCCCTGCGCAAGATCACCAGCGCGCTCAACCAGTCCAAGACCACCGCCATCTTCATCAACCAGCTCCGCGAGAAGATCGGCGTGATGTTCGGCTCGCCGGAGACCACGACTGGTGGCCGCGCGCTGAAGTTCTACGCCTCGGTGCGGCTCGACATCCGCCGTATCGAGACCCTCAAGGACGGCACGGACGCCGTCGGCAACCGCACCCGCGTCAAGGTCGTCAAGAACAAGGTCGCGCCGCCCTTCAAGCAGGCCGAGTTCGACATCCTCTATGGCCAGGGCATCAGCCGCGAGGGCGGCCTGATCGACATGGGTGTGGAGCACGGCTTCATCCGCAAGTCCGGCGCTTGGTACACCTACGAAGGCGACCAGCTCGGTCAGGGCAAGGAGAACTCCCGCAACTTCCTCAAGGACAACCCCGACCTCGCCAACGAGATCGAGAAGAAGATCAAGGAAAAGCTCGGCATCGGCGTGAAGCCGCAGGACCCGGCGGTGGAGCCCGGCGCGGACGCCGCGGTGGCGGCGGGCGAACCGACCGTCGCAGCTCCGGCACCGGCGGCCAAGGGCGCCAAGGGTTCCAAGGCCGCCGCGGCCAAGAGCTAGCCCGCCATGACGCGGCGAACGGAATGGCCGGGCAGCGAGGACGACACCAGCAGCGCTGTCGGCGACGCCGAGACCCGTCACGGCCGCAGGGGCCGTCATGGCCGGGAGGACAGCGGCGGTCCCGACTCGTCGAGGGCCGAGTCGGGACCACCGCGTACACCCGAGGAGCAGGCACGGGCCATCTGCCTGCGCCTGCTCACCGGGAACCCGCGTACCCGCAAGCAACTCGGGGACGCCCTGCGCCAACGGGGCATCCCCGAGGAGTCCGCGGAGGAGGTGCTCTCCCGCTTCGAGGACGTCGGACTGATCGACGACGCGGCCTTCGCCGACGCCTGGGTGGAGTCCCGCCACCACGGGCGCGGCCTGGCCCGCCGAGCCCTGGCCCGTGAACTGCGCACCAAGGGTGTGGACTTCGCCCTCATCGAGGTGGCCGTCGGCCGCCTCGACTCCGAACAGGAGGAGTCCACCGCCCGCGAGTTGGTCGACCGCAAACTGCGCTCCACCCGAGGCCTGGACCGCGAAAAGCGCCTTCGCCGTCTGGCCGGAATGCTGGCCCGCAAGGGGTACCCGGAAGGTCTCGCCCTCCGGGTCGTCAAACAGGCCCTGGAGGAGGAAGGCGAGGATCCGGAACTTCTGGATCAGCACTATCTGCCGGACGCGTGAGGAAGCCGGCACCACGGGGGACAGATCAGGGCACTACGAGGGACAGATCAGGGCACCACAGGGGCAGGACCGGGCGCCGCGGAGGCGGAGCCGGGCATGAAGGGCAGACGGCGCGCCGCGGGGGTGGATCCGGTCGTCGCGCGATCAGGGTGGCGTGCCATGGGATGGGTCCAGGTATTACGCGCTCGGGGCCGCGTGCTGCCATGGGGGCGGGTCCAGGTATTTCGCGCTCAGGACCGCGTGCCAACGGGCGGGCCCGGGCTCACGGGGGCAGGTGATGGGCGCCCCCGGGGTCGAAGTCGGGCATCACGGGGGTACGGCGGGGCGTCATGGCTGCGAGATGTGGCTCCCGGCGTTGGTGTCGATGCCGATGCCGATGCCGATGCCGGTGCCGGTGCCGGTGCCGGTGCCGGTGCCGGTGCCGGTGCCGGTGCTGAGCCACGGCTGGAATGTGGGGTGGGTGGGGGAGGGGGAGGGGGGAGACGGCGAAGCCGCCGCCCCGTCTCAGCCCCCGGCAACGCTTCAGCCCCCGGCACCCCCTCAGCCCACCGGCAACCCCGCCCCCCGCCAAGCTTGGAACCCGCCCTCCAGATCGGTTGCCCGGTGCAGGCCCAGCTCGCGCAGGGAGAGTGCCGCGAGGCTCGATGCGTAGCCCTCGTTGCAGACGACCACGACCGGCAGGCCGTGATGGGTCGCTTCCGGGGCGCGGTGCTCGCCCGTCGGGTCGAGCCGCCACTCCAGCTCGTTGCGCTCCACGATCAGCGCGCCGGGGATGATGCCGTCGCGCTCCCTCAGCTCGGCGTAGCGGATGTCCACCAGCAGTCCGCCGGCCTCCTGGACGGCGGCGGCTTCCCGGGGACCCACCCGGTCCCCCAGCGCGCGCCGGGCCCGGGCCAGCAGTTCGTCGACCGCGCTCATGTCCACTCCTCCGGCTGCTCGACCGCTTCGAGCCGCAGCACCGGTCCGGTGCGGCTGTAGCGGCGCATCAACGGCAGCGGCGGGTAGTAGGCGTGCACCGACACCGCATGGGTGTCCCCGGAGAGGTTGAGCACCTGATGGACATGGTGCGGCCCGAACGCCCGGCCGCGGCCGTCGCTGAGCTTGCGCTCGCGGTCCACGCCGTCGGCGAGTTCCAGGGTTTTCCAGCCCTCGGTGGGGAGCTGGGCGGTGAGCGACTGTTCCGTCAGCTCACCCGCGGCCGTCGCGAAGGCGCCGTGTGAGCCGCCGTGGTCGTGCCAGCCGGTGCCGGTGCCGGGCGGCCAGCCGATCAGCCATGCCTCGCTGCCGCCCGGCCCGTCCAGCCGGATCCAGGTACGGCCTTCGGGGTCGAGCGGGAGCGAGGCGATGAGCGCCCGGTCCGCGGCGGTGCGGTGGGCGAAGTCGAGAAGTTCGGAGGCGCTGGGTCCACCGTCATGGCCGGTGGCACGCGGGCGCGCAGGGGTACGTACGTCGGGCACGGAAACCGTCCTGGGTGATCGCGAAGAGGCGCGGCTGCCGGAGGGGCAGGCGGCCGCGCGGGGAAGGAAATGCGGATCAACAGGACGGACGACACATACAGCCCGCATAGCGGAGCAGGTCGAGATGGACCCTCCGCCAGAATCGCGAGCTGTGATCAGTCACCCTCGGAGTGAAGCATGGACGTTCGCACAGGGTCAACAGCGGAAGACCCACGACTCCCGGGTCCGTCCTCCCCGGCTCCGCCGTCCCGGGATGCGGAATCCCCGCTCCCCTCGGACGGCCGGGCCCGGCCGTCCCCCGTCTCCTGCCCGTACGCCCTGCCGCGTACCGCGTCCGCGCAGGCAGCCATCTCGGCCGGGCGGACACCGGACAGCGTGGCGACCAGATGGCCGTCCGGCCGTACGAGCAGCACGGTGTGGGCGGCCGCGCCCGGATAGGCCTCGGTGACCAGAATCTCGGCGGCCATCGGCAGCGCGTCGACCGCGTCGGTCAGCCGGGGCATCAGCCCCGCCGACTGCCAGTGCCGCCGGTCCCAGACGCCGGTGCCGGGTGCCACCAGCACCACCAGCAGGCCGTGCCCGAGCCGGTCGCGCAGCTGGACCACCGAGCCGTCGGAGGCGGTGACCTGCACATCCGTGACGGCCGCGCCGGGGAGCGTCTCGACGAGGGGGCCGCCGGTGGCGGGCGGCGCGAGCGGGGTGCGGGCGTACACCGGCGGCGCGCCGAGCGGGCCGCGGCCCAGATGGCCATCGGTCAGCAGGGTGCTGCGGCCGCGCACCGCACCAGGAAGTACGGTCCGCCAGCGGGCCGAGCGGCCGTCCCGCAGCAGCGGCAGTGCCTGGTCCGCGGCGCGCAGCCGGGCCGCGACCGCGCCCCGGCGTTCGGCCTGGTAGCTGTCGAGCAGCACCTCGGAGGCGCCGTGGTGCCAGGCCAGGCCCAGCTTCCAGGCGAGGTTCTCGGCGTCCCGCAGCCCTTCGTCCAGGCCCTGGGTGCCGACTGCGCCCAGCAGATGGGCGGCGTCCCCGGCGAGGAAGGCGCGGCCCTGCCGCCAGCACCGGGCCAGCCGGTGGTGGACGGTGTGCACGCCGGTGTCGAGGAGTTCGTACGGCGGTACCAGCCGCCCGTGGCCGCGTCCCCGTGCGGGCGTCCCGCCGCCGTCCGTGCCGCCCTCGCCGGCCGGGTCCGCCGGGGATTCGGTGGTCCAGCCGGCCAGCGAGTCGCGGATCCGGGCGACCAGGGCGTCCGGTGTGACCAGTTCGCGCCCCGGCGGCAGCAGCCAGTCCAGCCGCCAGACGCCCTCGGGGAGCGGACGGGCGGAGACCTCGCTGCCCGGTCCGCCGCCGTGCCGGGGCGGCGAGCGGTGCAGCAGCGCCTCGCCGGGCCACGGGAGCTCGCAGCGCAGCGCGGCCACCGCATGCCGTTCCACGGCCGTACGGCCCGGGAAGCGGATGTCCAGCAGCTTGCGGACCGTCGAGCGCGGGCCGTCGCAGCCGATGAGGTAACTCCCGCGCCACCACGTCCCGTTGGGCCCGCGGGTATGGGCGCTGACGCCGTGCTCGTCCTGTTCGAGGTCGGCGAGCCGGCTGCCGGTGACGATCTCGGCGAGCTTCTCGTGGGCGAGTGCGGCGCGCAGTGCGCGGGTGAGTGCATGCTGCGGGAGATGGACCGGGGACACGGCGGCGGGTGCGGCCGCGCCGTCCGGGGTCCGCGGGGCGAAGGCGACGCGTTCCAGCAGGCGCCGGCGGCGCATCGTGCGCCAGGCCGTCCAGCGGGTGCCGGCGCTCTCCAGGGTGTCGGCACAGCCGAGCCGCCCGACGAAGGCGGCGGTGTCCTGGCGGAGCACGGCGGTGCGGGCGGGCCGGGTCTCCTCCTGGCCGGTGGTCTCGTCGAGGATGACGCAGGGCACGCCGAGGCGGGTGAGGGCGAGCGAGAGGGAGAGGCCGACCGGGCCGGCCCCGACGACGATCACCGGGTCCACGGCGCAGCTCCCCGGGGCCGCCGGTACGTACGGGACATGCGGGAACTGGCAGTTGGAGCCCGGTGCGTGATCACACAGCGTATGCAACCCACTGCGGCCGCTCGCGTCAAGTGACGGAGGCGGTGGCGAGGGTGCCACCGCCTCCGGACGGTCTCATATCGGCCGGGGAAACGGCTGTCGTGCCGTCAGGGCCGCGGGGGCGCACGGCCAGGCGCTCAGTCCTGCTTGGCCGCCGGCTTGTCCGGGACCGCGTCGGCGACCTCCATCGCGTCGCCTGCTGCCACCGGCTCACCGGCCGCGGCCACCTCGATACCGGTCCTGGCCCGGCGGCCCCGCCGCTCGATCCAGTTGGCGAGGGCGGACAGCGCCAGGCACATCGCGACATAGATGCTGCCGGTCACGATGATGAACGGCACATAGGTGTCATTGCCGTTCACGAGGATGTTGGTGCTCATCTGGCGGGCGGTGAAGAGCAGTTCCTCGAAGGTGATGATGTAGCCGAGGGAGGTGTCCTTCAGGGTCACCACGAGCTGGCTGATGATCGTCGGCAGCATCGCCCGGACGGCCTGCGGGAGCAGCACCGCCGTCATGACCTGGGTCTTGCTCATGCCGAGTGCGTAGGCGGCCTCGCGCTGCCCCGGGGGGACGGAGTTGACGCCGGCCCGCAGCACCTCGGCCTGGACCGAGCCGTTGTAGACCGTCAGGCCGATGACCAGCGCCCAGAACTGCGGCCCGTTTTCGCTGAGGCCGAGGCTCTCGCGGTTGGTGAGGAGGGTCACCCACAGCGCGTAGATGGTGATCAGCAGCGGGACGGCGCGGAAGAGCTCGATGAACCCGGTCGACAGCCAGCGGACCGGCTTGTGGTCCGACAGCCGCGCCACCGCGAGCAGCACGCCCAGGATCAGCGACAGGACCGCCGCGACCGCGAAGACCTCAAGTGTCGTCAGGATGCCGTCGCGGATGTTGGTCCGCACTCCGGCGTTGTTGAAGATGTTCCACACCTCGGGTTCGAGCTGACCCTTGGTGTTGAGCCGGGTCACGGCGAACACGAGGATTCCCAGCACCGCGAGCGCACCGACGACGCTGTAGATGCGGTTGCGAGCCTTCGCCTTCGGCCCGGGTACGTCGTAGAGAACGCTGGCGCCGCTCATGCCCTTACCTCATTAGTTTCCGCCCCGCCTGTGCGCGGCACCCACGTCGTCCTGTCCGGCCTCCCGCGTCCGTTCACCGCACGACCTCCATCCGGCGCTCCAGCACCCGGAAGACACCGCTGATGGCGAAGGTGATGATGAGATAGGCGAGCGCCGTCCACAGGAAGATCCAGGCGATCGAGTACCCCTTGTCGTTGAGCAGCTTGGAGACGTTGAACAACTCGCCGAAGCCGAAGGCCCCGGCGATGGCGGAGTTCTTCGTCAGCGCGATGAAGATGCTGCTGAGCGGCGCCAGTACGGTGCGGGTGGCCTGCGGGAGCACTATCTGGCGCAGCGTCTGGGAGAACGTCATGCCGATGCTGCGCGCGGCCTCGGCCTGCCCCAGCGGCACGGTGTTGATGCCGGACCGCACCGCCTCGCAGACGAAGGAGGAGGTGTAGAAGCCGAGCGCCAGGGTGGCCAGGATGTAGGGGCTGGCGCCGCGGAAGAGCACCTGCGGGACGACGAAGAACGCGACCAGGAAGAGCAGCGTCAGCGGGGTGTTGCGCAGCACCATGACCCAGGCCGTGCCGAAGGCGCGCAGCGGCGGAACCGGAGACACCCGGAAACCGGCTATGACAACGCCGAGGACCAGTGCGAGCAGCGCGCTGGACGCGGTGATCGCCAGGGTTCCGAGGAACCCGTCCCGGAACTCGGGCAGATAATCGAGGAGTACGTTCATGGGGTCTCCGCGGTAGCGGTCGGGTCGGCGGCGGGAAGAGGATCAAAGGGGCGGGCGCGCAAGACACCGCGCCCCGCACACCCGCCGCGGCGGGCGTACGGGGCGGCGCAGTCCGATGGGCGCGCGGGTGCCTCAGTACCGCGGAAGCGGGGTCTCCGGGGCGACGTAGGACGAACCCGACTTGCCGAGCGTGCCCTTGTAGGCCTTCTCGTAGTCGCCGTTCTTGATGTGCTTCTCCAGCGCCGTGGTGATGGCGTTGCGCAGGGCCTTGTCGTCCTTGAGCATGCCGACGCCGTAGGGCTCCTTGGTGAACGGCTTGCCGACGACCCGGAGCTGGGAGGGACGCTGGGCGGCGTAGCCCTTGAGGATGGCGTCGTCGGTGGTGACCGCGTCCACCTGGCCGTCGACGAGGTTCTTCACGCAGTCCGAGTACTTCGACTGCTCGCTGGTCTTCGCGCCGTACTTCGGCTTCTTGATCTCCTGCAGCGGAGTCGAGCCGACGATCGAGCAGACCTTCTTGCCCTTGAGGGTCTCCGGGCCGGTGATGGCCTTGTCGTCCTTGCGCACCAGGAGGTCCGCGCCGGCGGTGTAGTACGGGCCCGCGAAGCCGACCTGCTTCTTGCGCTCGTCGTTGATCGTGTAGGTACCGACGTAGTAGTCGACCTGGCCGTGGGAGATGGTGGTCTCGCGGACGTTGGAGTCGATCGTCTTGAACTCGATCTGCTTCGCGGAGAAGCCCAGGTCGGCGGCGACCATCTTGGCGATCTCGATGTCGAAGCCGGAGTACTTGCCGGCGGTGTCCTTGAAGCCCAGGAACGGCTGGTCGGCCTTCACACCGATGACGATCTTCTTGGCCTTCTGCGCCTTCTTCAGCACCGACGAGTTGATCTTCGGCGCGGAGGCGACCTTGTAGTCGCCGCTGAAGACCTCGCCGCCGGCCGGCTTGTCGCCCGCAGAACCCGACTCGCCGCCGCACGCAGTCGCCGTGGCCGCCAGCGCGAGCACCACCGCACCGGCCGCAGCCGTCTTACGAATCCTCATGGTGAACATCCTTTGGTTCAGCAAATGTTGGCAATGATGGTGGCCCAACTGCGGCCTCAGTGATGGAGGATCTTCGACAGGAAGTCCTTGGCGCGGTCGCTGCGCGGGTTGTTGAAGAACTGGTTCGGCTCGGCCTCTTCGACGATGCGGCCGTCCGCCATGAAGACGACCCGGTTCGCCGCGGAGCGCGCGAACCCCATCTCATGGGTGACCACGATCATCGTCATGCCGTCCCGGGCGAGCTGCTGCATCACGTCCAGCACCTCGTTGATCATTTCCGGGTCCAGGGCGGACGTCGGCTCGTCGAACAGCATCACCTTCGGGTCCATCGCCAGCGCACGGGCGATCGCCACCCGCTGCTGCTGACCGCCGGAGAGCTGTGCGGGGTACTTGTCCGCCTGGGTGCCGACGCCGACCCGGTCGAGCAGGGCGCGGGCCTTCTTCGTGGCGGCGGCCTTGTCCGTCTTGCGGACCTTGGTCTGCCCCAGCATCACGTTCTCGAGCACCGTCTTGTGCGCGAAGAGGTTGAAGGACTGGAAGACCATGCCCACGTCGGCGCGCAGCCGGGCCAGCTCCCGTCCCTCCCGCGGCAACGGCTTGCCGTCGATCGTGATGCTGCCGGTGTCTATCGTCTCCAGGCGGTTGATCGTGCGGCAGAGCGTCGACTTGCCGGAGCCCGAGGGCCCGATCACGACGACGACCTCGCCGCGGTGGATCGTCAGGTCGATGTCCTGGAGCACGTGCAGCGCGCCGAAGTGCTTGTTGACGTTGTCCAGCACGACCAGCTGATCCCCGGCCGGCGCGGGACCCTCGGCGTTCTTGGTCACCGATACTTCGCTCATCGGCGTGTAGCTCCGTCCTCCTCGGTTGGGAGGACCCTAGTAACGCCCTGAGACCAGCGTCATCAGTTCTGAGGGGAACTTGAGGATAACGATCCGGCCGCAAACGGACACTCTGCGTCAAGCGGGGAATTCGGAGGGCGACGGCGGGTCATGTGCCGCGGGCGTACCGGCTGCGTAACGGATGGCGGCCAGGAGGTGACCTCCTCTTGACGCGCATGCCTCCCATCACCGTAGATGCCCTGTGGCCTGTACACACGCACCCGGAGAGGAGGCCCGATGAGACTGCTGCTCGTCGAGGACGACGATCATGTCGCCGCGGCCCTGTCCGCGGTGCTCGCCAAGCACGGCCTGTCCGTGGTGCATGCGCGCAACGGCGAGGAGGCGCTCAAGGCCCTGCTGCCCGACCATGCGGAACCGTTCGCGGTGGTGCTGCTCGACCTCGGGCTGCCCGACCAGGACGGCTTCGAGGTGTGCGGCCGGATCCGCAAGATCTGCGCCATCCCCGTCATCATGGTCACCGCGCGGTCCGATGTGCGCTCCCGCATCCACGGCCTCAACCTCGGCGCCGACGACTACGTCGTCAAGCCGTACGACACCGGTGAGCTGCTGGCCCGTATCCATGCGGTGAGCCGGCGCAGCGCGCCCGGCGGCGCCGACCAGCCCGCCGACGAGGGCGCCGCCGACGAGGCGCTGCACCTGGGCACGGTCACGGTCGAACTCCCCACCCGCCAGGTGTCCGTGGACGGCACCGCGGTCCCGCTCACCCGCAAGGAGTTCGACCTGCTCGCGCTGCTCGCCCAGCGCCCCGGTGTGGTCTTCCGCCGGGAACAGATCATCAGCGAGGTGTGGCGCACGAGTTGGGAGGGCACCGGCCGGACCCTGGAGGTCCATATCGCCTCACTCCGCGCCAAACTGCGGATGCCCGCCCTGATCGAGACGGTGCGCGGCGTCGGCTACCGCCTGGTCGTCCCGGGCGCCGGGCCGCGGCTGCCCGCCTCCCCGGCCTCCTGAAGGCCGCCGGGACCACGTGCGCACCCGACTCCTCCCGCTCCTCATCGTCCTCATGGCCGGAGTGCTGCTCGCGCTGGGCGTCCCGCTGGGCGTCATCACCGCCGGTGTGGAGCAGCAGCGGGTGGTCGTCGACCGGATCGACGATGCCGCCCGCTTCGCCTCCCTCGCCCAGTTCGTCACCGCCCGCCCCGCCGCGGACGCCCACAGCAAGACCCCCGAGGAGGACGAGCGGCGCGCCACCCTGCGTACCGAGCTCGCGCGCTACTACGGCCTGTACGGGATCCGTGCCGGCGTCTTCTACCGCGATCACACCCGGATGGCCGCCGCCCCGGCCGGTATGCCGGTGCCCCATGACGGCGAGGGCGCCCAGGCCTTCCGGGAGGCGCTGGCCGGCCGTCGCAGCCACGACCCGCACCAGATCTGGCCCTGGGACGACACCGGCCGCGTCCCGGTCGCCTCACCGGTGATCCGCGACGGCGATGTGGTCGCCGTCGTCATGACCGATTCACCCACCGGACAGATGCGCTCCCGCGTCCTGCGCGGCTGGCTGCTGATCGCGGCCGGGGAGTGCGCGGCCATGCTCGTCGCCGTCGCCGCGGCCTTCCGCCTCACCGGCTGGGTGCTGCGGCCGGTACGGGTCCTGGACGCGGCCAGCCACGACATCGCCACCGGCCGGATGAACGCCCGTGTGGCGGCCACCGCGGGCCCGCCCGAACTGCGCCGGCTGGCCCGCTCGTTCAACGAGATGGCCGACAACGTCGAGGACGTGCTGGAGCAGCAGCGCGCCTTTGTCGCCGACGCCTCCCACCAGCTGCGCAACCCGCTGTCCGCGCTGCTGCTGCGCATCGAGCTGCTGGCCCTCGAACTCCCCGACGGCAACGAGGAGATCGCCTCGGTCCGCACGGAGGGCAAGCGGCTGGCCCGCGTCCTGGACGATCTGCTCGACCTCGCGCTCGCCGAACACACCGCCGCCGACCTCCAGCTCACCGACGTCGCGGCGCTGGCCGCCGAACGCGTCGGCTCCTGGCGCCCGTTGGCCGACGACAAGGGCGTCCTCCTCACGTACGAGGGGCAGCCCGCCGTCACCGGCTGGGCCGACCCGGTGGCGCTGTCCAGCGCGCTGGACGCCGTCGTCGACAACGCCCTGAAGTTCACCCCGCAGGGCCGGCCGGTCACCGTCGGTGTCGCGCCGGACGGTGAGCGCGTCCATGTCACCGTCGCCGACCGTGGCCCCGGCCTGACCGATGACGAACTCGCCCGGGTCGGTGACCGCTTCTGGCGCAGCAGCCGCCACCAGAACGTCTCCGGCTCCGGGCTCGGGCTGTCGATCACCCGCGCCCTGCTCACCGCGGGCGGCGCCACCATCGCCTACGCGCCGCATCCGCCGCACGGGCTGCAGGTCACCGTCACCGTGCCGCGCACCGGACCGTGAAGGTGGCGGCCCACACGGGACGCGGGGCATCCCGGGTACCTGTGCTACCGTTGGCGGCGTTGCAGTTGTGGTACCCATGATGAACTTTGTGCGCGCCCGGAGGCTGGAAGCCCCGGGCGTTCCTTGTTTTCCGGACCTGTTCCGGTGTGGGGCAATCATCTCGGCGACAAGGAGGCCGTGCAGTGCGGTCTCCGGTTTGCCCCATGAAGGAGAAAAACATGGCTTCCGGCACCGTCAAGTGGTTCAACTCGGAAAAGGGCTTCGGCTTCATCGAGCAGGACGGCGGCGGCCCCGACGTCTTCGCCCACTACTCGAACATCGCTGCCCAGGGCTTCCGTGAGCTCCTCGAGGGCCAGAAGGTCACCTTCGACGTGACCCAGGGCCCGAAGGGCCCGCAGGCGGAGAACATCGTCGCCGCCTGACGCTCTCGCGTCCCGTGAGCGGGGCCCGCACCGGCCGGTCCGGTGCGGGCCCCGTTCCGTTCGCGGACGCGGGTCCGGCGGGCCCTCGGGGCATGGCCGGGCCGCAGGGCCCGGAGTGCGCCTCAGAGGTTCCGTACGGGCCTTCCGGACAGAGCTTCCGGGACCGGGGCCGGGATCGGGGCCGGGATCACGGCTTCCGGGTCACGGCTTCTGGGACAGGTAATAGCGCCGGGCGCCCTCGTGGAGCTCCAGCGGGTCGGTGAACACCGCCGTCCGCAGATCCACCTTCTGTGCGGCATGCACCTGGCGCCCGATCCAGTCCCGGCTGTCGATGACCGTACGGGTGATGCCCTGGGCCATCACCGCATCCTCGCGGTCCGTCGTGACCAGCAGATTCGCCACCGCGATCGTCTTCACCGCCTGCCCTTCCTGGGCCATGGGGTAGGCGTCGGCGGGCATCACCGCCGCCCGGTAGTAGCGGGTGCGCTCGCCCTGCCGGTGCAGCGCCGGGCTCAGATCCCCGAGCTGCACCAGCCGTACCGGGAACCGGTACGCCAGACGCTGCACGGCCGTCGTCGGCAGCCCGCCGGACCAGAAGAAGGCATCCAGCTTGTGCTGCTCCAGCAGCTTCGGCATCTGGTCGATGCCGACCCGCACCGGCTCGATGTCCTTGTTGAAGTCCAGCCCGGCCGCCTCCAGCAGCCGCCGGGTGATCAGCTGTACACCGGAGCCGTCGGCCCCCACGCCCACCCGCAGCCGCCGCAGATCCTTCGTCGAACGCACCGCGGACTTCTTGGGCACCACCAACTGCATGTAGTCGTCGTACAGCCGCGCACAGGCCCGCAGCCGGTCCGCGCCCGGCTCGCCCCTGACCTGGTACGCGGCGACCGCGTCCGCCGTCGCGATGGTGAACTCCGCGCGCCCGGCGACCAGTTGGCGCAAATTGTCGATGGAGCCCTCGCTGCGGGCCAGCCGCAGATCGACGTCCGGCAGGTCGTGGGCCAGATCCTGCTTGAGCAGCTCCCCGTAGCGTGCGTACACCCCGGTCGGCACGCCCGTCGCCAGCGTCACCTGCCCCTGGGGCGCGGGCTCGCTGCCCATCGCCAGCAGCCACCACAGCCCCAGCCCGAGGGCGACCAGTGCCGCGGCCGCCGACCGGAGGGCCCGGCGGCCGGTGCGGGAGAGTGCTGTGACCATGGGCGGGATCCTGCCAGTACCGCGGCGGGAAAGGGAGGGGCGGGCCCTCGTTACGGGGTGTGCAGGAGCCGAGCGGGGCGTCACCGGGATCCGCCCGCCCTATGCAGACGGCGCCTCGCGTAGCACGATCGACTGAGGAGGGCCCACCCCCTCCTGATCTCTCGACGTAGCGGGGACCTGGCACGTCTCCCACCGCGCGCCGACCGGCGCGCACTCCACGCGATCCCCTCCACCATGAGCGCACCGGCGCCGGTGTTTCGACACCGCGGCCCCATGACGCGCCGGTGCGGGAAGCGACACCCCATGAAACCGATCGCCGAACTGCGGCCGGACATCCATGCCCGGCCCGACGCACTCCGCTCACCCCCGCTCGGCGCCGACCTCGGCCTGCTCCTCCTCCGTCTGACCGTGGGACTGATCCTGGCCGGTCACGGCGCCCAGAAACTCTTCGGCCTCTTCGGCGGCCACGGCCTCGCCGCCACCGGCAAGGGCTTCGCGGCCCTCGGCTACCGCCCCGGCGAGTTCTTCGCCGGCCTTGCCGGAGTCTCGGAATTCCTCGGCGGCCTCGGCCTCGCGGCCGGGCTGCTCACGCCCCTCGCGGCCGCCGCCCTCATCGGAGTGATGATCAACGCCATGGCCACCTCGGCGTCCGGGGGGCTCTGGGCGATGACCGGCGGCATCGAATATCCCCTGACCATCGCCGTCGTCGCGCTGACCGTCGCGGCAACCGGCCCCGGCCGCTTCGCTCTCGACCGCCCCTTCCGCTGGGGCAACGGCGGTCTGCGCAGCGCGGCCTTCGCTCTGGGGGCGGGCGGCATCGGCGCCGCCATCGTGCTGGCCCTGTGAGGCGGGACGCCCCCATCGTCGGGCATCCGCAGCCGGATCCGGCCTGAGGACTCCAGGGTCGGGAGGTACTTCCGGTACCGCCTACCCTTGTCGCATGACCAGCAGCGACCGGAGCCAGGCAGTGGGCGTGAACAAGAGTTACGAGATCCGCACCTACGGGTGCCAGATGAACGTCCACGACTCCGAGCGGCTGTCGGGCCTGCTGGAAGAGGCCGGATACGTCCCCGCGCCCAAGGACGGCGACGGCGCCGACGTCGTGGTCTTCAACACCTGCGCGGTGCGGGAGAACGCCGACAACCGGCTCTACGGCAACCTCGGTCAGCTCGCTCCGAAGAAGGCCGCGCGGCCCGGTATGCAGATCGCCGTGGGCGGCTGCCTCGCCCAGAAGGACCGCGACACCATCGTCAAGCGGGCCCCCTGGGTCGACGTGGTCTTCGGGACCCACAACATCGGCAAGCTGCCGGTGCTGCTGGAGCGCGCCCGCATCCAGGAAGAGGCGCAGGTCGAGATCGCCGAGTCGCTGGAGGCGTTCCCCTCGACCCTGCCCACCCGGCGCGAGAGCGCGTATGCGGCCTGGGTCTCGATCTCCGTGGGCTGCAACAACACCTGTACGTTCTGTATCGTCCCGGCGCTGCGCGGCAAGGAGAAGGACCGCCGTCCCGGCGACATCCTCGCCGAGATCGAGGCGCTGGTCGGCGAGGGCGTCAGCGAGATCACCCTGCTCGGCCAGAACGTCAACGCCTACGGCTCCGACATCGGCGACCGCGAGGCCTTCAGCAAGCTGCTGCGCGCCTGCGGGACGATCGAGGGCCTGGAGCGGGTCCGCTTCACCTCCCCGCACCCCCGCGACTTCACCGACGACGTCATCGCCGCCATGGCCGAGACGCCCAACGTCATGCCCCAGCTCCACATGCCGCTGCAGTCCGGCTCGGACACCGTCCTCAAGGCGATGCGCCGCTCGTACCGCCAGGAGCGCTTCCTCGGCATCATCGAGAAGGTGCGCGCCGCGATGCCGGACGCCGCGATCTCCACGGACATCATCGTCGGCTTCCCGGGCGAGACCGAGGAGGACTTCGAGCAGACCCTGCACACGGTCCGCGAGTCCCGCTTCGCCCAGGCCTTCACCTTCCAGTACTCCAAGCGCCCCGGTACCCCGGCGGCCGACATGGAGGGCCAGATCACCAAGGCCGTGGTCCAGGAGCGCTATGAGCGCCTGGTCGCCCTCCAGGAGGAGATCTCCTGGGAGGAGAACAAGAAGCAGATCGGCCGGACTCTGGAGGTCCTGGTCGCCGAGGGCGAGGGCCGCAAGGACGGGGCGACCCACCGCCTCTCCGGCCGGGCCCCCGACCACCGTCTGGTGCACTTCACCCGCCCCGACGAGCCGGTCCGCCCCGGCGACATGGTGACCGTCGAGGTCACCTACGCCGCTCCGCACCACCTCCTGGCGGAGGGCCCGGCCAAGGCCGTCCGCCGCACCCGGGCCGGTGACGCCTGGGAGAAGCGCAACGCCGCCCCGGAGGAGAAGCCCAAGGGCGTGCTGCTGGGCCTGCCCACCATCGGCGCCCCGGCACCGAGCCCGGCGCCCGCCGCCGGCTGCGGCTGCGACTGACCGGCCGCGCGCCCGGCACCTCGCAGGGCGCCACGACCGGCCTCGCACCAGGGGCGTTACGCTGCGTGGCATGCTCGTAGCCGCCGCTCTCTGCCCCTGCCCGCCGCTTCTCGTCCCGGAGGTGGCCGCCGGGGCGGCGGCCGAACTGGAGGCGCTGCGCGCCGCCTGCCTGGACGCGATCGGTGTGCTCGCCGCGGCCCGCCCCGACCGGCTGATCGTCCTCGGCCCGGCCGACGAGGCCGGCCGGGGCCCGCACCCGCAGGGCGCCGCCGGTTCCTTCCGCGGCTTCGGGGTGGACCTCGAGGTGCGGCTGGGCGCCGCGAAGAGCGCGCCCGAGCGGGAACTCCCGCCGTCGCTGTCGGTCGGCGCCTGGCTGCTGTCGCGTACGGACTGGGCCGACGCCCCCGTGGAGGCGCTGGGGGTGGCGGAGTCCCTGCCCCGCGACCGCGCTCTGCCGATGGGCCGGCAGATCGCGGAATCCGCGCCCCGGGTGGCGCTGCTGGTGATGGGTGACGGCAGCGCGTGCCGGACGGTGAAGGCGCCCGGCTACTTCGACGAGCGGGCCGAGGACTTCGACGCCGCCGTGGCCCGCGCCCTGGGCACCGCCGACATCGCTGCGCTGACCGCGCTGGACGAGGAGCCGGCCGCCGCCCTCCAGGCGTCCGGACGGGCCTGCTGGCAGGTCCTGGCGGGTGCGGCGGAGGACGCGGGTCTGAGCGGACGGCTGCTCCGCGAGGAGGCCCCGTACGGCGTGGGCTACTTCGTGGCGGCCTGGTCGTAGCGCGCCACCGGGTACGGCGACGGCCGCGAGGCGCTCCGCCCCGCGGCCGTCGCGCCGGGTACCGCGTGTACGGCTGACTACTGCCGTGCGCTCTCGCTGTCCGCGGCGGCCTCCGCCGACTGCTGCCGGGGGATCCCGGCGCTCTCGCCGGCCTTCTCCGCCGGCGGCTCGTCGGCCGCCGCGTCTCCTGAGGCTTCCGGAGCTGCCGCCTCGGTTGCTGCCTGAACCGGGGTTGCGGCGTCGTCCGCGGCCTCCTGGGCCTCGCCGGCGTCTGCGGCCTTCTCGGCCTCCGTGGCGTCCTCGGCAGCCTCCGAAACGGCCGGCTCCGCCGTCTCCTCCGCCTCGGCCGTCACCGCCGCAGCGGTGCTCTCCTCCGTCGATGCTTCGGACTTATGGCGGCGAAACCGCGAAAACACGCCCATAACTGCTCCTACGCTCTTCATGTGGCGAAATCCCATGCCGCTGGGGAACGGCCCATTGCGCCGCTCGCGGGCGCCGGTGAGACGCACCGGCTTCTCGGGACCTCGCAACAGGCAACGAACCCATCGGTTGCCCGTCACGTCGCTCGTTCGAGATGGGGGTGTGATGTTTGCGAGACTGACGGGGTGAACACCGCCGTTCCCGCTCCGCGGGTCATCGCCGTCGTCGGTCCCACCGCGGCCGGAAAGTCCGATCTGGGCGTCGCACTCGCACAGCATGTGGGGGGCGAAGTCATCAATGCCGACTCCATGCAGCTCTACCGCGGCATGGACATCGGCACCGCCAAACTCACGCCAGAGGAGCAGCAGGGCGTCCCGCACCGGCTCCTGGACATCTGGGACGTGACCTGCGCGGCCAGCGTCGCCGAGTACCAGCGGCTGGCCCGCGCCGAGATCGACCGGCTGCTCGCCGAGGGCCGCACCCCCGTCCTCGTCGGCGGCTCCGGTCTGTACGTACGCGGTGCGATCGACGCCCTCGACTTCCCCGGCACCGACCCGGAGGTACGCGCCCGTCTGGAGGCCGAACTGGCCGACGTGGGCACCGGCCCCCTCCATGCCCGGCTGGCGGCCGCCGACCCCGAGGCGGGCCGCGCGATCCTGGCCAGCAACGGCCGTCGCATCGTGCGCGCCCTGGAGGTCATCGAGATCACCGGCCGCCCCTTCACCGCCAACCTCCCCGGCCACGAAGCGGTCTACGACACCCTGCAGATCGGCGTCGATGTCGAGCGCCCCGAGCTCGACGAGCGGATCGCCCGACGGGTCGACCGCATGTGGGAGGCGGGCCTGGTCGACGAGGTGCGGCGCCTGGAGGGCAAGGGGCTGCGCGAGGGCCGTACGGCCTCCCGGGCGCTCGGCTATCAGCAGGTGCTGGCCCAGCTTGCGGGGGAGTGCACCGAGCAGGAGGCGCGCGACGAGACGGTGCGCGCCACCAAGCGCTTCGCGCGCCGTCAGGACTCGTGGTTCCGCCGGGACCCACGGGTCCACTGGCTCAGCGGCGCCGTCGAGCACCGGGCGGAACTTCCCGGGCGGGCGCTGACGTTGCTCGAACGACCGGTCACAGCCTGATCACGTCATGGCATCGGGACGCTCCGGCCGCCATCCGGGCCCCTGAGGGCGTGTCATCATCGACCTTCGATCGAGGCGTGCAGTCAGCAGTGGGGAGGGCGCGTGGCTATGGAGGCCGGCCCTCGCAACCGAGCGCAGCAACCGGACAGCGGCGCTGACGCGGCTCCCCTGACCGACGACGGTCCGGATACCGAAGACGGTCTGACCGGCGCCGATGGCTCCGGCACCGGACCGCTCACCGACCCGGACACCCTGGACGACTCCGACGCCCCGGACTCCGGCACCGACGGGCCCGGCGAGGGCGGCGAGTCCTTCCGGGAGTTGCGCCCGCCGCGCCGGTTGCGCCTGTGGCAGCTGGCGCCGATCGTCGCGCTCGCGGCCCTCGGCTCGCTGATGTTCGCCTTCCCCCTCGCCTTCGAGTTCGGCGGGGACGGCGGCGCGGTGATCGCCATGCTCGGCCTGCTGCTGTGCTGCTGCGCCGCCGGCTGGGGCATGATGGCCGCCCGCCGCGTCGGCCACGTCTGGCCCGGCCTCCCGGCACGCGGTTCCGGCCGTCGCGCCAACTGGCGTGTGGTGCTGCTCTACGCCGTCGTGGTGGCGATCCCGGCGTCGCTGGCCATCTGGCGCGTGGCCCGGCTGCGCTGAACCGGCGGGGACTCCTCGCGCGGGGCTGCCCCGGGCGTCGTACGAGCGCCGCCCGGCCCCCGTAAGGCCGATTCCTCCGGCGCCCCCGTACGATGCAAGGGTGACCAGCACGCAGCGCCTCGCCTTCCTCAAGGGCCACGGCACCGAGAACGACTTTGTGATCGTCCCCGACCCGGACGGCCGCATCGATATGCCCGCGACCGCCGTCGCCAGGATCTGCGACCGGAGGGCCGGACTCGGCGGCGACGGCCTGCTGCGCGTCGTACGCTCCGCCGCGCACCCGGAGGCGCTGGCCCAGGCCGACGAGGCCGAGTGGTTCATGGACTACCGCAACGGCGACGGCTCGATCGCCGAGATGTGCGGCAACGGCGTCCGCGTCTTCGCGCGCTATCTGCTGCACGCCGGCCTGGTCGAGGCCGGTGACCTCGCCATCGCCACCCGCGCCGGCGTACGCCGCGTCCACGTCGCCAAGACCGGCGACGTCACGGTCTCGATGGGCCGCGCCGAGCTCTTCGAGGAGAGCGTCGTCGTCACGATCGGCGGCCGCAGCTGGCCGTCCCGGAACGTGAACATGGGCAATCCGCACGCCGTCGCCTTCGTCGACGATCTGGCCCACGCCGGCGACCTGCTGGCCGTACCGCCGTTCGGCCCAGCGTCGGTTTATCCCGAGGGCGTGAACATCGAGTTCGTCGCCGACCGCGGTCCGCGCCATGTGGCGATGCGGGTCCACGAGCGCGGCTCGGGCGAGACCCGCTCCTGCGGCACCGGCGCCTGTGCGGTCGCCGTCGCCACCGCCCGCAGGGACGGACTGGACCCCACGGCGACCGGAACGCCCGTCACGTACACGGTCGACGTGCTCGGCGGCAGCCTCTCGATCACCGAGCTGCCCGACGGCACGGTCGAGATGACCGGCCCGGCCGAGATCGTCGCCGAGGGCACCTTCGACCCCGCCTGGCTGGCCGCCGCGCTCGCCTGACGCACCTGCGGCGTCCCGGGCTCCGAGCCTCCCGCGAGCAACGATTCCGGCCGAAACATTCGCTCGAACGGGTGATCCGTATCACTCTGAGCGAGAGGCGGACAGCGCTGCGTGATGGGGTCGATAGCATCAAGCACCGGCCCGGACGTCCGAACTGGCGCGTCCCACCGCCGGTCGACGCTGCCGGAGGTGCCCATGAGCGCAGAGGCCACTAACCCTGGTAACCCTGGAGCAGCGGGCCGCAAGCGCGGCCGCCGCCGACTGGAGCTCAGAGGGCTGCGCCGTATCGGCCGTGCCGCGCTGCTCGGCACCGCCCCGCGTGACGGCCTCCCGCATGCCATGGAGCATGTGGCCAAGGTGCACCGCGGCCACCACCCGGACGCCGATCTGGACACCCTCACCAGGGCGTATCTGCTCGCCGAGTCCTCGCACCGCGGCCAACTGCGCAAGAGCGGCGAGCCGTACATCACCCACCCGCTTGCGGTGACCCTCATCCTCGCCGAACTGGGCGCGGAAACCACGACCTTGACGGCCTCCCTGCTCCACGACACCGTCGAGGACACGGAAGTGACGCTGGATCAGGTTCGGGAACGGTTCGGCGCGGAGGTCTGCTATCTGGTCGACGGCGTCACCAAGCTGGAGAAGGTCGACTACGGCGCGGCCGCCGAGCCGGAGACCTTCCGCAAGATGCTGGTGGCGACCGGCAACGACGTCCGGGTGATGTCCATCAAGCTCGCCGACCGGCTGCACAACATGCGCACCCTCGGCGTGATGCGCCCCGAGAAGCAGGCCCGGATCGCCAAGGTCACCCGCGATGTGCTGATCCCGCTCGCCGAACGCCTCGGCGTCCAGGCGCTCAAGGCCGAGCTGGAGGATCTCGTCTTCGCGATCCTGCACCCCGAGGAGTACGCCACCACCCGGGCCCTGGTCATGGAGTACGCCACCCGGACCGACCCGCTCACCGCCCTCGCGCAGCGGGTGCGCACGGTCCTGGACGAGGCCGGTATCGACGCCGAAGTCCTGGTCAGGCCACGGCACTTCGTCTCCGTGCACCGCGTACGCCTCGCCCGCCGTGAGCTGACCGGCGCGGACCTCGGGCGGCTGCTGGTGCTGGTCGCGGAGGACGCCGACTGCTACGCCGTCCTCGGTGAGCTGCACACCTGCTTCACCCCGGTCATCTCCGAGTTCAAGGACTTCATCGCGGCCCCCAAGTTCAACCTCTACCAGTCGCTGCACACGGCGATCACCGGCCCAGCCGGGGAGATCGCCGAGACGCTGATCCGTACGCACCAGATGCACCGGGTCGCCGAGGCCGGGGTGATCGCGCTGGGCAATCCGTACGCCCCCACGGACGGCGCGGACGCCCCCGAGGGCGAGCGGGCCGACCCGACCCGTCCCGGATGGCTCTCCCGGCTGCTGGAGTGGCAGCGCACCACCCCGGACCCGGACACGTTCTGGACCTCGCTGCGCGACGACCTCGCCCAGGACCGGGAGATCACCGTCTTCTGCGCCGACGCCCCGTCGGACGGCTCGTCGGCCGGCACCGGCGGTGCCATCGGTCTGCCCGCCGGGGCGAGTTGTGTGGACGCCGCCTACGAGCGGCACGGCGAGGTGGCGCACTGTTGCATCGGCGCCCGCGTCAACGGACGGCTCGCCACGCTCTCCACCGTCCTGCACGACGGCGACAGCCTGCAGCTGCTGATGGCCCCGGACTCCGCGGCCGGCCCCTCGCCCGAATGGCTCGACCACGCCCGTACGCCCGCCGCCCGGCTCGCCATCGCCCGGTGGCTGGCCGGGCCGGGGGAGCCCGGCGCCCGCCCGGCGACTGCCGGTGAGGGGACCGCCGTGGTGCCCCCCGCCGACCGCCAGACCGCAGGCCATGACCGGTCCGGAGCGGACCCGGCCGCCCCCGCCTCGGTCCTCGCGGTGGTGGATCTGCCCGGCGCGGCGGTCCGGCTGGCGGGCTGCTGCACCCCGGTGCCGCCGGACACCGTCACCGGATTCGTCGTACGGGGCGGCGCGGTCACCGTCCACCGCGCCCTGTGCCCCGTCGTGGCGCGGATGGCGGCCACCGGCCGGCAGCCGGTCGAAGTGCGCTGGCGGGGCGCCGGCCAGGGGGGCCACGGCTGCCGGGTCACCCTCCTGGCCGAGGCCTTCAGCCGGCCGCACCTCCTGGCCGACCTCACCGAAGCCATCGCCTCCCAGGGCGCCGCCGTGGTGTCCGCCGCCGTCGAGCCCCCGCACGAGCAGCGGGTCCGCCACACCTACACGCTGCATCTGCCGAACGCCGCGGGGCTGCCGTCCCTCATGCGGGCCATGCGCCAAGTGCCCGGTGTCTTCGACGTGTTGCGTGCCGGGCGGGCCCGCCGGGCCGCGGCGCTGCGCCCCTGAACGGGGCCGGGGCCCGCCGGGTGACGGTCCGTCGGAAACCCCTCCGTCCGGCGGGGTAAGACGGACGCACGATCCGCCGCCCGTTCGGGTGCCGTTTGCCCTGTTACCCGCGGGGGAGGGGGCCGCGTTGGTAGCCGTAGTTCATGTTCCTTCCCCTGCGCCGCCCGTCCCGCGACCCCGATCGCCCCGTTCCCGCCCTGTCCCGCGGCCCGAGCGGGCGGCTCCGGTGGACCGGCCGCCGGGCCGCCGCCCTCGGGCTGGCCGCACTCGCCACCGTCGGCATGGCCGAGCCGCCGGCCCTGGGGCCGCAAGGCCTCGGCGACCGCCTCTTCCCCATGCTCGGCAACACCGGCTACGACGTCACGTCCTACGACGTCTCCCTGGACTACTCCGGCCACAACGACCAGCCGCTGGACGCCACCACCGAGATCACCGCCCGTGCCACCACCGAGCTCGACCACGTCAACCTCGACTTCGCCCACGGCACCGTGCGCTCCGTGAAGGTCGGCGGCCTGCCCGCCCAGCACCAGCAGCACGGCGAGGACCTGGTGCTCACCCCGGCCTTCCACATCTCCCGGGGCCAGGAGGTGAAGATCTCCATCGAGCACACCAGCGACCCCCGCGGCAAGGGCAACGGCGGCTGGCTCCGGACCTCCGACGGCCTGGCGATGGCCAACCAGGCCGACGCCGCGCACCGCGTCTTCCCCTGCAACGACCACCCCTCCGACAAGGCGCTCTTCACCTTCCACATCACCGCGCCCCAGGAGCTGACGGCCGTCGCCAACGGGCTGCCCCTGAGCCCCGGCGCCCGCGCGGGGCGCCGTACCTGGACCTATCGCACCACCCACCCCATGGCCACCGAGCTGGCGCAGGTCTCCATCGGGAAGTCCAGCGTGCTGCTGCGCCACGGACCGCACGGCCTGCCCGTCCGCGATGTCGTACCCACAGCGGACCGCCCCGCCCTCGCGCACTGGCTGGCGAAGACCCCGGCCCACATGGCCTGGATGGAGCGCAAGGTCGGCCCCTACCCCTTCGAGGCGTACGGGGTGCTGATCGCCAACGCCAGGACCGGCTTCGAGCTGGAGACCCAGACCCTGTCGCTCTTCGAGAAGGGCATGTTCACCACCGAGCAGCTGCCCGGCTGGTACGTGGAGTCGGTGATGGTGCACGAACTGGCCCACCAGTGGTTCGGCGACAGCGTCAGCCCGCGCCGCTGGTCCGATGTCTGGCTCAACGAGGCCCATGCCACCTGGTACGAGTCCCTCTACGCCCAGGAGAAGGGCGGCAGCCGGGCCTCTCTGGACGCCCGGATGCGTCATGCGTACGAGGAGTCCGACGGCTGGCGCGCCGACGGCGGACCGCCCGCCGCGCCCAAGGCACCGAGCCCGGGACAGAAGATCGGGATCTTCCGCCCCATCGTCTACGACGGCAGCGCGCTCGTCCTGTACGCGCTGCGGCAGAAGATCGGGGTCGCCGCCTTCGACCGCCTGGAACGCGACTGGGTGGAACGGCACCGCGACGGCGTGGCGGACACCGCCGACTTCGTCCAGCTGTCCTCCCAGGTCGCCGGGCAGGACCTCACCGGCTTCTTCCAGGAATGGCTCTACGGCGACCGGACACCCCCGATGCCGGGGCATCCGGAGTGGCTGCCCAAGGGGGCCGCGGGAAAGCCGGGGCGGCCCAAGGGCGCCGTCGCGAGCCCCGGGCCGAAGGGAGCTGCCGCGAGCCCTGGGCCCAAGGGCGTCGCCGCGAGCCCTGGGCCCAAGGGCGCCGCCGCGAGCCCTGGTCCCAAGGCAGCGGCCGAGAACCCCGCGCCCAAGGGAGCCGCCGAAAACCCCGGAAAACCCGTGTGACGGCCTTCCCGGGGCGTGGGACCATCGTCGGGACGGCGCCGGTCGGCCCGGGAATCTCCGGGGCGGCTCGGACGTTGTCATGGGCGACGGCCGTGGCGGTACCGCGGCGGTCGCCGCACCACCGACAGTCCCGGCGGGAACACCCGGTCCCCGCGAGGGCTTCCCAACGACGCAAAGGATCAAATGACCTCCTCTTCTTCCCTTCCGCAGGACCGGCAGCGCCTCCCCGAGAGCCTTCGGGCCAACGCCCTGATGGAAGAGGACGTCGCCTGGAGCCACGAGATCGACGGGGAGCGTGACGGCGACCAGTACGACCGTTCGGCACGTGCGGCACTACGCCGTGTAGCGGGCCTTTCCACCGAGCTCGAGGACGTCACCGAGGTCGAGTACCGACAGCTCCGCCTGGAGCGCGTGGTGCTCGTCGGTGTCTGGACCTCGGGCACGGTCCAGGAGGCGGAGAACTCGCTCGCCGAGCTCTCCGCACTCGCCGAGACCGCCGGGGCCATGGTCCTGGACGGCGTCATCCAGCGCCGCGACAAGCCCGACCCGGCCACGTACATCGGCTCCGGCAAGGCGCTGGAGCTGCGCGACATCGTGCTGGAATCCGGGGCGGACACCGTGGTGTGTGACGGTGAGCTCTCCCCGGGCCAGCTGATCCACCTCGAGGACGTCGTCAAGGTCAAGGTGGTCGACCGGACCGCTCTGATCCTCGACATCTTCGCCCAGCACGCCAAGTCCCGGGAGGGCAAGGCGCAGGTCTCGCTGGCACAGATGCAGTACATGCTCCCCAGGCTCCGTGGCTGGGGCCAGTCGCTGTCCCGGCAGATGGGTGGCGGTGGCTCCGGTTCGGCGGGCGGCGGTATGGCCACCCGTGGTCCCGGTGAGACCAAGATCGAGACGGACCGGCGGCGGATCCGCGAGAAGATGGCGAAGATGCGCCGGGAGATCGCGGAGATGAAGACCGGCCGGGACATCAAGCGCCAGGAACGCCGGCGCAACAAGGTCCCCTCGGTCGCCATCGCCGGCTACACCAACGCCGGCAAGTCCTCCCTGCTCAACCGCCTCACCGGCGCCGGTGTACTGGTGGAGAACTCCCTGTTCGCCACCCTGGACCCCACCGTCCGGCGGGCCGAGACGCCCAGCGGACGGCTCTACACCCTCGCCGACACCGTCGGCTTCGTCCGGCATCTGCCGCACCACCTCGTCGAGGCGTTCCGTTCCACGATGGAGGAGGTCGGCGAGTCCGATCTCATCCTGCATGTGGTCGACGGCTCGCATCCGGTGCCGGAGGAGCAGCTGGCCGCCGTACGCGAGGTGATCCGCGAGGTGGGCGCGACGGACGTGCCCGAGATCGTGGTCGTCAACAAGGCCGACGCGGCCGATCCGCTGGTGCTGCAGCGCCTGCTGCGCCAGGAGAAGCACGCCCTCGTGGTCTCGGCCCGAACGGGCCAGGGCCTGGACGAGCTGCTGACCCTGCTCGACGAGGAACTGCCCCGGCCGCGGGTCGAGATCGAGGTGCTGGTGCCCTACACCCAGGGCGCCCTGGTCTCGCGGGCACACGCCGAGGGCGAGGTCATCTCCGAGGAGCACACCGCGGACGGCACGGTCCTCAAGGCGCGGGTGCACGAGGAGCTGGCCGCCGAGCTCCAGCGCTTCGTCGCCGCGGCGTAGCGGCCGGGCAGCGCGGACGGCAAAGGGCCCGCCCCCGGGAAACCGGGGGCGGGCCCTTTCGTCCTGCCCATGGGCGATGCGGGGGTGGCGCCGTCCCCGGCACCACCCGCCTCACACCCTTACTGCTTGCCGGCCCACTTCTTGCTCATGGTGTCGAACATGCTCTTGGCCTCGGGGCCCAGGTGGGGACCGGCGGACCAGCGGGCCGGACGCGGCCCCATCGACATGTTGGAGACCAGCACCGGCTTGCCGTCATTGCCCTTGATGAACCAGGGGCCGCCGGAGGAACCACCGGTCATGGTGCAGCCGATCCGGTACATGGTCGGCTTCTTGGCGTCCATCGACAGACGGGTCGGCTTGTCGGTGCACTGCTGCTGCGCCGCACCGTCGAACGGCGGCTCGGCCGGGTAGCCCTGGGCGGTCAGGCTCGGGATCTTGGCCATCGCGGGCGCGTTGAAGTCGACGTCGTAGGCGCCGCCGGCAACCTCTTCCAGCGACTTGCCGCCCGTGCTCTCCTCGGGCTTCACATGCATCAGCGCGAAGTCGTACGGAGCCATCGGCACGCCCGGAACGGCGCCGCCGCCCTTGATCCACTGCTGGGACGTCGCCATGTCGTCCGCCCACCACTTGCCCGACGGGACCCGGTCCTCGTAGGGCTTGCCCTTCAGCTGGCCGGCGGTGCCGCCGGTCTTGTTGAAGTTCGGCACGAACATCATGTTGCGGTACCAGCCGCCGCTCTTGCCGGCGTGCACACAGTGCGCCGCGGTCCACACGAGGTTGGACTTACCGGGGTGCGCCGGGTCCTTGACGACGGTGGCGGAGCAACGCGACCCGCCCTCGGGGGTGCTGAAGAGCAGCAGGCCCACGCCGGGAGCGGTCGAGGTGTACGGGGTCTTGACGGCCTGCGCCGGAACGGCTGCGGGCTCAGGGTCGGTCTTGCCCTGGTCCTCCGAGATGTCCTCGGGCTTGCTGGGGTCCTGGGGCGGCTTGACCTTGTCGATCTTGTCCTTGTCCCAGAAGTCCTTGATGATCGGGTTGATGAACTCCCCGGCCTCCCGGAGCCACTTGTCCCGGTCCCAGTTCTTCCACTCGCCGTTCTTCCACTTGTCCAGGTCGACGCCGTGTTCCTTGAGCTTGTCCTGGATGTCCTGAGGGATCTTGAAGTCACCCCCGCCTGTGGAGTCCTGAGCCGCGGACTGGCTGGGCTTGGCGTCCGCGTTGTCGCCCTCCGGTCCGCAGCCGGTCGCCGTGAGTGCCACGACAGCGGTGAGGGCGGCGGCGGCCAGGACTGGCCGACGTATGGATCGCATGGGTGAGCTCCCCCTGGTGAATCGACTGAGCCGGTGTGGCTTGTTCGGTGTTGCGCCGGTCTGTTCTTTGTCATGAACCTCAAGACCCGGCGCAACACCCCACTATGCCGGTGACGATGGGGACGGCGGTACTCGGGTCCCCGGTTCCACGCCATCAAGGATCTTGCGGACAACCGTGATCCCGGGTCGCCGTCGTCGTTGGTACGTACGGGGGACGGCCGGGCTGCCCCCAGCCCGCGCGGCATTCAGCAGCTCACCAGCAGGAGGACACAACTGCCGTGGTGTTGACCGAAACCGTGCCGGCGGCCGTGCCGCCGGCCCATGAGGGAATCCTGCGGCGGCAGTCCCTGCGCGAGTCCGCCGCCCGCACCTACGCGCGCTCGCTGCCCATCGTCCCGGTGCGCGCCCGCGGGCTGACCATCGAGGGCGCCGACGGCAGGCGCTATCTCGACTGCCTCTCCGGCGCCGGCACCCTGGCGCTCGGCCACAACCACCCGGTGGTGCTCGAAGCGATCCGGACGGTTCTCGACTCCGGCGCACCGCTGCACGTCCTCGACCTCGCCACCCCCGTCAAGGACGCCTTCACCACCGAGCTCTTCGCCACCCTGCCGGGGGAGTTGGCGGAAAAGGGGCGCATCCAGTTCTGCGGCCCGGCCGGCACGGACGCCGTCGAGGCCGCCTTCAAACTCGTCCGCACCGCGACCGGCCGGGACGGCCTGATGGCCTTCTCCGGCGCCTACCACGGCATGACCTCGGGGGCGCTCGCCGCCTCCGGGGGAGCGCAGCACACCAGCGTGGTCCGGCTGCCCTATCCGTACGACTACCGCTGCCCCTTCCAGACCGGCGGCGAGCGCGGTGCCGAACTCGCCGCGCGCTGGACACAGAGCCTGCTCGACGACGACAAGAGCGGGGTACCCCAGCCGGCCGGGATGATCCTCGAACCCGTCCAGGGCGAGGGCGGGGTGATCCCCGCGCCGGACGGCTGGCTGCGGCGGATGCGGGAGCTCACCGCCGCCCGGCAGATCCCGCTGATCGTGGACGAGGTACAGACCGGCGTCGGACGGACCGGCGCCTTCTGGGCGGTCGACCACAGCGGCATCGTGCCCGATGTGATCGTGCTGTCGAAGGCGATCGGCGGCAGTCTGCCGCTCGCCGTGATCGTCTACCGCGAGGAACTCGACGCCTGGCAGCCCGGCGCGCACGCGGGGACCTTCCGCGGCAACCAGCTCGCGATGGCCGCCGGCGCCGCCACCCTCGCCTACGTCCGCACGAACGGCCTCGACCGGCGTGCCGGGGAGCTCGGCAGCCGGATGCTCGACCGGCTCACCTCGCTCGCCGCCGCCCATGACTGCATCGGCGACGTCCGCGGCCGCGGGCTGATGCTCGGCATCGAGCTCGTCGACCGCACCGCCGATGCCGACGCCACCGGCGCCCGACCCGCCGACCCGCAGCTCGCCGCCGCCGTTCAGCACGCCTGCCTGGACCGCGGCCTGATCGTCGAACTGGGCGGCAGGCACTCCGCCGTCGTCCGGCTGCTGCCACCCCTGACCATCACCGACGAACAGGCGGACGCCATTCTCGACCGCCTCGCCGACGCCATCGCGGCGGCGGTCCGCACCACCCCCGGGCCGACGGGCTCGTCCCCCACGACAATGCGAGGCACCTCCCCATGAACGAATGCCCCGGCCCCGACGGTGGCCAGGCCGCCGAGCGCATCCCCGCCCACCAGGGCGCGGGCACGATCGAGGCGGTACCACGCCAGCAGCGGCGCGCCGCCGACGACACCTGCCACCAGCAGACCCACGAGGCTCCGGACCGGGCCGCCCCCGCTCCCCACGGCGCTCCCGGCCCCTACGACCACGCCCGGTCCGGTGACCACGACCCCCTCGACCACCCGGACCCGGCGGTCGCCGCCGACGCCGCGGGCATCGAGCATCTGCTGCGCTGCTGGCTCCGGGAGAGCGGCACCCACCGCCCGGCCGAAGGCGGGCTGCGCATCCCCCTGAGGGCCGCGGCGTGTGCCCTGCACATCCCCGTCCGCTACTGGTCACCCACGGGCTGGCACCGTCTGGGCGCCCCCACCGTCGAAGGCGCCCCGGCCGGCGCCGCCCCGCTGGACGCCGTCACCCTCGCCGCGCTGCTGCGCCGGGAGGCCGCCTACGGCGACCGCCGGGCTTCCGACGGCGGCGAGCACCGGGTGGCGGACGGCGACGAGCGACCGGACCCGGACGGCGCGCGGCAGCAGGCACCGGACGGCGACGGTGCCGAACTCATCGGCCGGGTCGCCAACTCCGTACGCAATGTCGCCACCTTCCTCACCGACCGGCGGGCCCGGCCCGCCGACGACCACGGCGCCCTCTTCCTCGAAGCCGAACAGTCCCTCCTCCTCGGCCACCCGCTGCACCCCACGCCCAAGAGCCGCGAAGGCCTCTCCGATGCCGAGACCCGGGCGTATTCGCCCGAACTCCGCGGCGCCTTCCCGCTCCACTGGACGGCCGTGCACCGCTCCGTCCTGGCCGCCGACTCCGCCTGGACCGAACGCGGCAAGTCCGTACCGGCCGAGCAGCTCGCCAGGGGCCTCGCCGGGGACGGCCTCCGACTCCCCGACGACACCGTGCCGTTGCCGCTGCACCCCTGGCAGGCCAGGGAGCTCGCCGACCGCCCCGACATCGCCGCCCTCCGCGCGGCCGGCCTGCTGCACGACCTCGGCGCCCACGGCCCGCTCTGGCACCCCACATCCTCCGTCCGCACGGTCTACCGCCCCGACGCGGACGCCATGCTCAAGCTCTCCCTCGGGCTGCGGATCACCAACTCCCGCCGGGAGAACCTCCGTAAGGAACTCGCCCGCGGCGTCGAGGTGCACCGACTGCTGCGCACCGGCCTCGCCGAGCAGTGGCAGACCGTGCACCCCGGCTTCGACATCGTCCGCGACCCGGCCTATCTCGCCGTCGACGGCCCCGACGGCGAACCCGTCCAGGGCCTCGATGTCGTCATCCGCCACAACCCCTTCAGCACCACCGACGACGCCGTGTGCATCGCCGGCCTCACCTCCCCCCGGCCCTGGCCCGGCCGCTCGGGCGTGCGCTCCCGGCTCGAAGATCTCGTCGGTACGCTCAGCGCCCGCACCGGCCGCCCCTTGGGGGCGGTGGCCACCGAGTGGTTCCTGCGCTACCTGGAAGTCGTCGTACGGCCCGTGCTGTGGCTCGACGGCACGGCCGGCATCGTGCTGGAGGCCCACCAGCAGAACACCGTGGTGCTGCTGGATCCCCACGGCTGGCCGGTCGGCGGCCGCTACCGCGACAACCAGGGCTACTACTTCCGCGCCTCCCGCCGGGCCGAGCTGGAGCGGCGGCTGCCCGGTGTCGGCGTGGCCAGCGACAGCTTCGTCGCCGACGACGTCACCGACGAACGCTTCGCCTACTACCTCGGCATCAACAACGTCCTCGGCCTCATCGGGGCCTTCGGGGCCCAGCGCCTGGTCCGTGAGGAGATCCTGCTCGCCGCCTTCCGGCGGTTCCTCGCCGATGCCGCGGCGGCCCCCGGCACACACCGCTCGCCGCTTCCGGAGCAGTTGCTCGCCGCCCGCACGCTGCGCTGCAAGGCCAACCTGGCGACCCGGCTGCACGGCCTGGACGAACTCGTCGGCCCGGTCGAAACCCAGTCCGTCTACGTCACTCTGCCCAACCCCCTCGCCCCGTAGCCGCCCACCGCAACTCCGACCGCAGCCTTCTGCCCCCGCCCCGGCGCCCCGCGACCCACCAGGCCACGCGGCACGCGGCCACGAGAGGAGAGTGTCGCCGTGCCACCCACCGAGTCCGACCTCGGCTCCAGCTCCGATGACACCCTCGACCTGCAGCTCCCGCCCGAATTCAGCGCGCTGTTCGCCGAGGGGTACCGGCAGCAGGCGTCGCCGGACGTCCCGGCCGTCGGCCCGCTGCTCGACAACCTGGCGGGCTGGGGGGCGGCCGGCACCCCCGCCGGGCCGTTCGAGCTGGTCCCCGTCCGGCTGGGCCGCGATCTCGACCGGATCACCGGCTGGATGAACGATCCGGCCGTGGCGGCCTTCTGGGAGCTGGCGGGCCCGCCGGAGACCACTGCGGCCCATCTGCGCGGCCAGCTCGACGGCGACGGCCGCAGTGTGCCCTGCCTGGGGGTGCTGGCCGGTGTCCCGATGAGCTACTGGGAGATCTACCGCGCCGATCTGGACCCCCTCGCCCGCTACTATCCGGCCCGGCCGCAGGACACTGGTGTCCATCTGCTCATCGGCGGTGTCGGCGACCGGGGACGCGGGCTGGGCGGCATGCTGCTGCGCGCCACCGCCGATCTCGTACTCGACCACCGGCCGCAGTGCGCACGGGTCCTCGCCGAGCCCGACGTGCGCAACACCGCCTCCGTCGCGGCCTTCCTGAGCGCCGGATTCCGCTACGGCGACGAGATCGAACTGCCCGGCAAACGCGCGGCGTTGATGGTCCGCGACCGCGCCCACCGCCACCTGCTCTGACCCCGGGACCGTCCCTCGACGGTCCCGCTCCGGTCCGCCGTCCACCCCCGCTGCCCCGGTTGTCCCCCGTACGTGCCGGGGCGGTCCCGCTTCGAGGAGCCCGCCTTGTCGCCTGAGCCCCAGCCTTCGCACAGCGCCTGGCAACACGCCGCGCGCCGACTGTTCGCCAAGACCCTGGCGGAGTTCGCGTACGAGGAAGTCCTCACCCCCGAGCCCGACGGCACCGCACCCGACGGCACCCCCCACTACCGCCTGCCGGTCACCGACGACCTCGTCTACCGCTTCCGCGCCCGCCGCGGCGCCTACGGCCACTGGCGCGTGGACCCCGATTCGATCACCCCCGACGCCGATCTCTTCCGCTTCCTCACCCACGCCCACGACACCGTGCTGGGCCTGTCCGGCGACACCACCGGCCATCTCGTCCGCGAGCTGACCGCCACCCTCGCCGCCGACACCCGGCTCGACGCCACCGCCGTCAGCGCCGCCGACCTCGCGGATCTGGACTACGCCACCCTCGAAGGCCACCAGACCGGCCACCCCTGGCTCGTCGCGAACAAGGGCCGGCTCGGCTTCTCCGCCCACGACGCGGCGACCTGGGCCCCGGAGGCCCGCACCGCCCAGCGCCTGCCCTGGCTCGCCGCGCACCACAGCATCGCCCACTACCGCGGTATCCCCACCCTGGCCACCCCCGACCGTCTCTACGGCGAGGAGCTGGCCCCCGCCACCCGTCACGCCTTCGCCCGCACCATCGCCGACGAGGGCCACGACCCCGCCGACTACCTCTACCTCCCCGTCCACCCCTGGCAATGGGACGAGACCATCGCCCCGCTCTTCGCCCCGCAGCTCGCCGACAGATCCATCATCGCGCTGCCCACTGACAACGACCTCCGCCTGCCGCAGCAGTCGATCCGTACCTTCCTCAACATCAGCCGCCCACGGGCCCGTACGGTCAAGCTGCCGCTGTCCATCCTCAACACCCTCGTCTGGCGCGGGCTGCCCACCGAGCGCACCCTCGCCGCGCCCGCCGTCACCCGCTGGGTCCACGGTCTGCGCGACGCCGATCCCTATCTGCGCGACGAGACCCGGGTGATCCTGCTGGGTGAGACCGCCTCCGTCACCGTCGAGCACCCCCTCTACGACCGGCTGCCCGGCGTCCCGTACCAGTTCAAGGAGCTGCTCGGCTGTATCTGGCGCGAGCCGGTCAGCGGTCATCTGGACCCCGGCGAACGCGCCCGCACCCTGGCCGCTCTGCTGCAGACCGATCCCCAGGGGCGCGCCCTGACCGCGGAGCTGGTGCGCCGCTCGGGACTGGCCCCGCGCGACTGGCTGGCACGGCTGTTCGGCGCCCTGCTGCCGCCGCTGCTGCACTTCCTCTACCGGTACGGCACGGTCTTCTCCCCGCACGGCGAGAACGCCATCGTCGTCTTCGACGAGCACGACGTCCCCACCCGCCTCGCGGTCAAGGACTTCGTCGACGACGTCAACACCAGCTCCCGGCCGCTCCCGGAACACGACTCCATGCCGGACGACGTACGGGCGGTGCTGCTGACCGAACCGCCCGCCTTCCTCACCCAGTTCATCCACTCCGGACTGTTCGTCGGCGTCTTCCGCTACCTGGCGCCGCTGTGTGCGGACCAACTGGACGTCCCCGAGGCCGAGTTCTGGTCACTCGTACGGGCGGAGATCCTGCGCCACCACGAGCGCTTCCCCGCCCTCAAGGAGCGGTACGAGACCTTCGACCTGCTCACTCCGCGGATCGAGCGGCTGTGCCTGAACCGCAACCGTCTGCATGTGGACGGTTACCGGGACCGCCGCGACCGCCCGCACGCGGCCGTGCACGGCACCGTTCCCAATCCGCTCCACCACCCGTGACCGGACCGGCTGTCAGTGGTCCCGCGTAGGCTTGCAGCGCTATGACGAAGCCCTCCCTCCCCGATCTGCTCCACGCCGCCGTCACCGCCGTCGGCGGCACCGAGCGCCCCGGCCAGGTGGCGATGGCCGAGGCCGTTGCCGAGGCCGTGGACGAACAGGCCCATCTGCTGGTGCAGGCCGGCACCGGCACCGGAAAATCCCTCGGCTATCTGGTACCGGCCCTCGCGCACGGCGAGCGCGTGGTGGTCGCCACGGCCACCCTGGCGCTGCAGCGCCAGCTCGTCGAGCGCGATCTGCCGCGTACGGTCGAGGCGCTGCATCCGCTGCTGCGCCGTCGCCCCGAATTCGCCATGCTCAAGGGTCGCTCCAATTATGTGTGCCTGCACCGCCTCCATGAGGGCGTCCCCCAGGAAGAGGAGGACGGGCTCTTCGACGTGTTCGAGCAGGCGACTCCGACCAGCAAGCTCGGCAAGGACCTGCTGCGGCTGCGCGACTGGGCGGACGAGACCGAGACCGGCGACCGTGACGCGCTGACCCCCGGAGTCTCCGACCGGGCCTGGGGCCAGGTCTCGGTCTCCTCCCGGGAGTGTCTGGGCGCCTCGAAGTGTGCCTACGGGGCGGAGTGCTTCGCCGAGGCCGCCCGGGAGCGCGCCAAGCTCGCCGATGTCGTCGTCACCAACCACGCGCTGCTCGCCATCGACGCGATCGAGGGCGCACCGGTCCTCCCGCAGCACGAGGTCCTGATCATCGACGAGGCCCATGAGCTGGTCTCCCGGGTCACCGGCGTCGCCACCGGCGAGCTGACCCCCGGCCAGGTCAACCGCGCCGTCCGCCGGGCCGCCAAGCTCGTCAACGAAAAGGCCGCCGACCAGCTGCAGACCGCGTCGGAGTCCTTCGAGCGCCTCATGGAGCTGGCCCTGCCCGGCCGCCTCGAAGAGATCCCCGAGGATCTCGGGTACTGCCTGATGGCACTGCGGGATGCGGCCCGTACGGTCATCTCGGCGCTCGGCTCGACCCGCGACAAGTCGGTCCAGGACGAGGACGCCGTCCGCAAGCAGGCCCTCGCTTCGGTGGAGAACGTCCATGCCGTCGCCGAGCGCATCGCGAACGGCTCCGAGTACGACGTGGTCTGGTACGAGCGCCACGACCGCTTCGGCGCGTCCCTCCGGGTGGCCCCGCTGTCCGTCTCGGGCCTGCTGCGCGAGAAGCTCTTCGAAGACCGCTCGGTGACCCTCACCTCCGCCACTCTCAAGCTGGGCGGCGACTTCAACGGGGTCGCGGCCTCCCTGGGTCTGGCTCCCGAGGGCACGGAAGGCGAGGACGTTCCGCCCTGGAAGGGCCTGGACGTCGGCTCCCCCTTCGACTACTCGAAGCAGGGCATCCTCTACGTCGCCAAGCACCTCGCTCAGCCGGGCCGCGAGGGCAGCCGCACCGACATGCTCGATGAACTCACCGAGCTGATCGAGGCCGCCGGTGGCCGCACCCTCGGCCTCTTCTCCTCCATGCGCGCCGCCCAGGCCGCCGCCGAGGAGCTGCGCGGCCGGCTGGACCTGCCGATCCTGCTCCAGGGCGAGGAGACGCTCGGCGAGCTGATCCGGGCCTTCGCCTCCGATGCCCGTACGTGCCTGTTCGGCACCCTGTCCCTGTGGCAGGGCGTCGATGTACCCGGTGCGAACTGTCAGCTGGTGGTCATGGACCGGGTGCCGTTCCCGCGCCCGGACGACCCGCTGATGAGCGCGCGGCAGAAGGCGGTGGAGGAGGGCGGCGGCAATGGCTTCATGGCGGTCGCCGCCACCCATGCGGCACTGCTGATGGCCCAGGGCTCCGGCCGTCTGGTCCGCGCCACCGACGACCGCGGCGTGGTCGCCGTCCTCGACCCCCGCGTGGAGCGGGCCCGCTACGGCTCCTTCCTCCGCAAGTCGATGCCCGACTTCTGGTACACCACCGACCGCAACCAGGTCCGCCGCTCCCTCGCCGCCATCGATGCGGCAGCAAAGGCGACGGAATCACCTGAAGCGGCCCCGCCGGCGGAGGAGAACCCCGAGTGATCGGAAAGGCATGCCCCAGCCCTCCGGCCACCCCGGCCGGCCCGTAGTCACCAACTGAGCAACCCCGAGCGGACATTGGCCACCTCCGCGGGAGCGGCCGCGGTTCGGCGGCGAGGGCGCGCAAAACCAAGCCCCGGAACCGGCGCAGTGGTTCCGGGGCTCGGTAGTGAGGGGTGCGTCAGATGCGGCGCAGCACCGCCACCACCTTGCCGAGGATGGTCGCCTCATCGCCGGGGATCGGCTGGTACGCGGAGTTGTGCGGCAGCAGCCACACATGGCCGTCCTCGCGTTTGAAGCGCTTGACGGTGGCTTCGCCGTCCAGCATGGCCGCCACGATGTCACCGTTCTCGGCGACCGGCTGGCGGCGGACCGTGACCCAGTCGCCGTCGCAGATCGCGGCTTCGATCATCGAGTCGCCGACGACCTTCAGGACGAACAGCTCGCCGTCGCCGACGAGCTGGCGGGGGAGCGGGAAGACATCCTCGACCGACTCCTCCGCGAGGATCGGGCCACCGGCGGCGATCCGGCCGACCAGCGGGACATAGGAGGCGGCGGGCTTGCCGGCGGTCTCCGTCGCGGCGGAGGTGGTCTGGTCCGAGCCGCGGACCTCGTACGCCCGGGGGCGGTGCGGGTCGCGTCGCAGGAAGCCCTTGCGCTCCAGAGCCATGAGCTGGTGGGCGACGGACGAGGTGCTGGACAGTCCGACGGCCTGGCCGATCTCGCGCATGGACGGCGGGTAGCCGCGCCGCTGCACCGAATCCCGGATCACCTCGATCACCCTGCGCTGGCGGTCGGTGAGTCCGGAACTGTCGGCTCGGATCCCTGGGGGCCGACCCGGCAGCGAGCGGGCCGGCTTCTGCTCTTCGGAGTCCAACGTGGCGTCGTCCATCGGCGGCCGCTGTGCCTGTTGTGGATCGAACCGGCTCTGGGAGTGGCTTTGTGCAGTGATGGTCGCGCTGTCTGCGGTGGTGGTCACGTCGGCCCCTCTCGAAATGTTCTCCCTAGTTAGCCAACGGTAGTTGCTTTCGAAAGGTTGCGCCAAACACACGTTCGAGTGAAATATTCGCCGATTGGGTGCCCGGATCAAGTGGCTGGGTGTATGGCCGAGCGGTAATTCAGGCCTTGAGCGGGTGCCGGAGCCCGCATTTCCCGGCCGTCCGGTGTGTCGGGCCCCGTGCGCACGGGGGCTCGGCGATCGGCCGCCGTGGCCCTGCTGATTCTGTCACCACCGCCCCTCCGCGGCGCCGGCCGGGTGGCTTCCCGTACTCTCATGGGCGACCGGCCGGCCCGTCGCCGCCGCGACACGCGGTAGGCGGATGTAAGCGGCCCGACACCACATCTAGTGGTTAGATGCGATCGGTTACCCAGAAGTTGTGGTGCCTGGTCCCTCCGGGGCCGGGAATCGCCTATGCTGGTGACTGCTCCGAAGGGCCCGTACGGACCGGTCGGAGGTTGTCGCCGTACGCCGGGTTCGTTGGCGTACGTACGTCCGTATATCGAGGGTGAGGAGGGTTAGAGCCATGCACTGCCCCTTCTGTAGGCACCCGGACAGCCGGGTCGTCGACAGCCGCACCACCGATGACGGGACGGCGATCCGCCGGCGCCGCCAGTGCCCCGACTGCTCCCGCCGTTTCACGACCATCGAGACGGCATCGCTGATGGTGATCAAGCGGAGCGGGGTCACCGAGCCCTTCAGCCGCAACAAGGTCATCGCGGGAGTACGCAAGGCGTGCCAGGGGCGCCCGGTCACCGAGGACGCCCTCGCCAAGCTCGGCCAGCGGGTCGAGGAGGCGGTGCGTGCCACGGGCAGCGCCGAGCTGTCCACCCATGACGTCGGGCTCGCCATACTGGGCCCGCTGCAGGAACTCGACCTCGTCGCGTACCTGCGCTTCGCGTCCGTTTACCGGGCCTTCGACTCACTCGAGGACTTCGAGGCGGCCATCGCCGAGCTGCGCGAGCAGCGCGAGCTGGGGCCGCCCGGGCAGGAATGCGGGACCGACGGGGAGGCCGGCGGTCCGGCAGCTCCCGTGCCCGCCACCGCCGCCGACTGAGTTCGGCGCGCATCCAGGACCTGTATCGGGGCGAGAGCAGGGCGTCCCGGCGCAGAAAGACAGACACCGTGCCACGGAATGAGTGCGCACATATGGGCGTTTGCCCGTATACAGGGAGGCGGCATGACAGAGACGACGAGCGGCCCGGCACGAGGCTCCCGCGCCAAGGGCAGCAAGGCGAGCAAGGGTCTGCGTATCGAGCGCATTCACACCACACCCGGCGTGCATCCGTACGACGAGGTGGAGTGGGCGTCTCGTGACGTCGTCATGACCAACTGGCGCGACGGCTCGATCAACTTCGAGCAGCGTGGCGTCGAGTTCCCCGACTTCTGGTCGGTGAACGCGGTCAACATCGTCACGAGCAAGTACTTCCGTGGTGCGGTGGGCTCCCCGACCCGTGAGGCGAGCCTCAAGCAGCTCATCGACCGGGTGGTCAAGACGTACCGCAAGAGCGGCGAGGAGAACGGTTACTTCGCCTCCCCGGCGGACGCCGAGATCTTCGAGCACGAGCTGGCGTACGCGCTGCTCCACCAGGTCTTCAGCTTCAACTCGCCGGTGTGGTTCAACGTCGGCACCCAGCAGCCGCAGCAGGTCAGCGCCTGCTTCATCCTCTCCGTCGACGACTCCATGGAGTCGATCCTCGACTGGTACAAGGAAGAGGGGATGATCTTCAAGGGCGGCTCCGGCGCCGGCCTGAACCTCTCCCGCATCCGCTCCTCCAAGGAGCTGCTCTCCTCCGGCGGCAACGCCTCCGGCCCGGTCTCCTTCATGCGCGGCGCCGACGCCTCCGCAGGAACGATCAAGTCGGGCGGCGCCACCCGCCGCGCGGCGAAGATGGTCGTCCTGGACGTGGACCACCCGGACGTCGAGGCTTTCATCGAGACCAAGGTGAAGGAAGAGGAGAAGGTCCGCGCGCTGCGCGACGCGGGCTTCGACATGGACCTGGGCGGCGACGACATCACGTCCGTCCAGTACCAGAACGCCAACAACTCCGTCCGGGTGAACGACGAGTTCATGAAGGCCGTCGAGGCCGGCTCGAAGTTCGGGCTGCGCGGCCGGATGACCGGTGAGGTCATCGAGGAGGTCGACGCCAAGGGGCTCTTCCGCAAGATGGCGGAGGCCGCATGGGCGTGCGCCGACCCCGGCATCCAGTACGACGACACCATCAACCACTGGCACACGTCGCCCGAGTCGGGCCGGATCACCGCGTCCAACCCGTGCAGCGAGTACATGCACCTGGACAACTCCTCGTGCAACCTCGCCTCGCTCAACCTCCTGAAGTTCCTGCGCGACGACGACCTGGGCAACCAGTCCTTCGACGCCGAGCGCTTCGCCAAGGTCGTCGAGCTGGTCATCACCGCGATGGACATCTCCATCTGCTTCGCGGACTTCCCCACCGAGAAGATCGGTGAGACCACCCGCGCCTACCGCCAGCTGGGCATCGGCTACGCCAACCTCGGCGCCCTGCTGATGGCCACCGGGCACGCCTACGACTCCGACGGCGGCCGCGCGCTGGCCGGTGCCATCACCTCCCTGATGACGGGCACCTCCTACCGGCGCTCCGCCGAGCTGGCCGCGGTCGTCGGCGCGTACGACGGCTACGCCCGTAACGCGGATGCCCACAAGCGCGTCATGAAGCAGCACTCGGATGCCAACGGCATCGCGGTGCGCATGGACGACCTGGACACTCCGGTGTGGGCGGCGGCCACCGAGGCCTGGCAGGACGTGCTGCGCCTCGGCGAGAAGAACGGCTTCCGCAACGCGCAGGCCTCCGTGCTGGCCCCGACCGGCACCATCGGCCTGATGATGGACTGCGACACCACGGGCGTCGAGCCGGACCTGGCCCTGGTCAAGTTCAAGAAGCTGGTCGGCGGCGGCTCCATGCAGATCGTGAACAACACGGTCCCCAAGGCGCTCAAGCGGCTCGGCTACCAGCCCGAGCAGGTCGAGGCGATCGTCGCCCACATCGCCGACCACGGCAATGTCGTCGACGCCCCCGCCCTCAAGCCGGAGCACTACGAGGTCTTCGACTGCGCCATGGGCGTCCGCTCCATCTCCGCCATGGGCCATGTGCGCATGATGGCCGCGGCGCAGCCTTTCCTGTCCGGTGCGATCTCCAAGACGGTCAACGTCCCGGAGACGGCCACCGTCGAGGAGATCGAAGAGGTCTACTTCGAGGGCTGGAAGCTCGGCCTGAAGGCGCTCGCGATCTACCGCGACAACTGCAAGGTCGGCCAGCCGCTCTCCGCCAAGAAGAAGGAGCCGGCGGCCGTCGAGGCCGAGGCCCCGGTGGAGAAGAAGGTCGTCGAGTACCGCCCGGTGCGCAAGCGCCTCCCCAAGGGCCGTCCCGGCATCACCACCTCCTTCACGGTCGGCGGTGCCGAGGGCTACATGACCGCCAACTCCTACCCGGACGACGGTCTCGGCGAGGTCTTCCTGAAGATGTCCAAGCAGGGCTCGACCCTCGCGGGCATGATGGACGCCTTCTCCATCGCGGTGTCCGTGGGCCTCCAGTACGGAGTGCCGCTGGAGACCTATGTCTCGAAGTTCACCAACATGCGCTTCGAGCCGGCCGGTATGACGGACGACCCGGACGTGCGGATGGCGCAGTCGATCGTCGACTACATCTTCCGCCGCCTGGCGCTGGACTTCCTGCCGTTCGAGACCCGTTCGGCGCTCGGCATCCACTCCGTCGAGGAGCGCACGCGCCACCTGGAGACCGGTTCGTACGAGCCGTCCGACGACGAGGTCGACGTCGAGGGCCTGGCCCAGTCCGCGCCGCGCCAGACGGAAGCGGTGACGGAGTCCACTCCGGCGGTGAAGATCGTCGAGGAGGTCGCCGCACCGGCTCCCCAGCAGGCGCACACCAACGCCGAACTCGTCGAGATGCAGCTGGGCATCAACGCCGACGCGCCGCTGTGCTTCTCCTGCGGGACGAAGATGCAGCGGGCCGGCAGCTGCTACCTGTGCGAGGGCTGCGGGTCGACCAGCGGCTGCAGCTGAGCATGAGCGGGCCCGCGCGGGAGGCTTCCTTCCGCGCGGCCCGTGCCTCGGGCTGATACAGCTCGTGGAAGAGAGGAGGGGACCGGCCGGGCGCCGATCCCCTCCTCTTTTGCCGCCGGTTTCGTGCCGGGTCCCGTCAGCGGCCCATCAGCGAGGCAAACGCGTCCGGGTCGGTGTCGAATCCGCTGAGTGCCGCGCGGAACCGCCATTGGCCCGCCTCGTCCCGGGCGAATTCGGCGACCGTTGCGGCGGTGGCCTCCGCGACCTCGGTGAAGTCGTTCTCGGCCAGATCGGTGTAGCCCTCGCGGATCCGTACGGCCGTGTTCTCTATGTCGCCGAAGACCTTGCGGCCCTCGCCCTGCTGGATGGCCACCCCCACGACCACCCGGGCGTAGGTGTCGGACAGCCGGTCCAGCTCCAGGGTCATGATCTCGTCGAAGCCGAACCCCTGGCCGGTCCTGCTGTCCCGGTTGAGGGTGATGGTCCCGTCGGGCGACCGGCTGTCGAAGTGCACCAGATAGGCAGGGTCGCCGTGCGGCGCGTCGGCCGTATAGGTCGCCGCGATGATGTCGAGGTCATTGTCCGGCGTCCCGAGGGGGCTCGGGTCCCACTTGAGCGTTACCTCGGCCTTCTCGATCCCTTTGTTGAACGTGCTCACCGGGCTTCCCTCCCGTCATCTCCCGGGGACGCGGCCTGGCCCACGCGGGCGCGCGGCCCCTCCTCGGGACTTCCCGTTGACTGACCATCGTGCCACGTCCGGCGGTGCCCGGGCGGAGTGAACTGCCTCTGGTCACCTGCGGTTTGCCTCGGTCCGGGTGGCTGGAAAGTGCCCAGCGGGCCATGGGATCGCGGGGTCTGCTCAGTGCACCTGCTCGTTCCAGAGCCGGGCGAGCCCGCCGTCCAAGACGTCCAGAGCCTCGGCGGGGGAGAGGTGGCCGATCAGGACGTGGGTGGTGAGGCCGTCGGCCAGGGCGAGGAGGGTGCGGGCCGCGCGGTCCGGGTCGGAGGTGTCGGAGGCCTCGGCGATCAGCCGCGCGAACACCGCCCGCAGTTGTGCGTAGTTGGTGCGCAGGATTTTGGCCAGGGACAGGCTGACCGCGGCCTGGGCCACGAAGGCCAGCCAGACCCGGGCCTCGGCGCGATGCTCCTCACTGACCAGCGAGACCTCGGTCGCGGCGTGCCCCAGCGCCGTACGGGCCGACTGGGCGGGCGATGCGGTGAGCCTGGCCGACACCCGCGTGGCGACCCGCTCGCCGATGTGGCCGAGCGCGAAGACCAGCATCTCCTCCTTGGTGCCGAAGCAGCGCTGAACGGCCCCCATGGACACCTCGGCCCGGGCCGCCACGTCGCGGAGCGTGACGCCCTCCAGCCCGCTCTCGTCGGCGAGTTGGCACACGGCTTCGGCGATCTGCCGGCGCCGGCTCTCGTGGTCGACCTGCTTGGGCATGCCCCGCACTCCGGTTTTTTCGATGCGTACGTATCGGTGACCAGGCTACGATGCCGAAGCGATGCAAGTGCATCGGAACAATGTGCCGGTGCGTCGGGAACGTGCCGGAAGGCGGCCCGAACGGTCCGGATGAGGGCCGCCCGGGGGCCGAGAGAAAGGGGGAGGGCATGCGCAACGCGCTGTGGAAGATGGCGGCCCGCGCCCAGGCGGCGGCGGTACATAGCGGCGAGGTGTCGGCGGTGGAGCTGGTGGAGGCGCACCTGGAACGGATCGCCGAGGTCAATCCGGCCGTCAACGCCGTCACCCAGCTCCTCGCCGAGCGGGCGCGGGGCGAGGCGGCGCAGACCGACCGCAGACGCGCGGCGGGTGACCGGCTCGGGCCGCTGGCCGGGGTGCCGTTCACCGTGAAGGAGACCACGGGCATCGAGGGGGTGCCGACGACCTACGGCGCGGAGCGATTCCGTGACGCCGTCGCGCACTGCGATGCGCCCCCGGTGGCGCGGCTGCGCGCGGCCGGCGGCATCCCCATCGGACACAGCAATGTTCCGACGCTCATCCTCGCCGGGATCCACACCCGCAGTGAGCTGTTCGGGGACACCGCGAACCCGTGGAGCGCTGCGGTCACACCGGGCGGCAGCAGTGGCGGCGACGGTGCGGCCGTGGCAACCGGGATGGCGCCACTGGGACTCGGCAACGACTCCGGAGGGTCGGTGCGCCTTCCCGCGTCCTTCTGTGGCGTCGCGGGGCTGAAGCCGACCTACGGACGGTTCGCCGCCGATCACCGGCTCGGACCGGACGACCCGTCCTTCGCAGCCCAGGTCCTCGTGGTCGACGGCCCCCTGGCCCGTACGGTCGATGATCTGCGGCTCGCGTACGAGGTGCTGGCCGGGGCCGATCCGCGCGACCCGCGTGCCGTGCCGGTGCCTCCCTACGGGGAGCCGCTGAGGCACCCCCTCAAGGTGGCGAAGGTGGCGGACCCCGGGGGCCGCGGTGTGCACCCTGTGGTGCGTCAGGCCGTGGAGAGCGCGGCCGAGGCGCTCCGGGACGCGGGCTACGAGGTGTGCGAGGTGGCGGACGTACCGCGGCTGGAGGACGCGCTCGATGCCTACGGCCGGATGACGCTCACGGAGTTCGCCACCACCTGGCCGGTGGTCAAGCCGCTGCTCGGGGAGGGCGGCCATCGCTATATCGAGAGGGCGATGGCGGAGTCCCGCCCCGTGGAGCTGGCGGAGTATCTGCGGCTGACCGGGGTGCGGATGGGCCTCCAGCGGGACTGGGCGGCGTTCCTGGACGAGTATCCGCTGGTCCTGGGGCCGGTGTTCACCGATCCGCCGTTCGCTCCGGGGGAGGAGGTCCGGGACGAGGAGGGCCATCGGCGGGTGCAGCGCGCGCTGCGGCTGTGCACCGCCACCAGTTTCGTCGGAGTGCCTGCGGTGGCCGTACCCACCGGGGTGGTGGACGGACTCCCGTACGGCGTGCAGCTGATCGGGCGCTCCTACCGGGAGGACCTGTGTCTGGCAGCGGCAGAGGCGGTGGAGCAGCGGCTGGGTGTCCAGACGCCGATCGACCCGCGACCGTAAGGAAGTTCGGGCCGGTCGGAAGGTGACGCGCAGTGACCCCGCCTCGCCGTTGGGCCGTACGATGGCGCGGTGCTGGTCAAGTGGATTCGTCTCACCGTTGTGGACCGTCGAGGGTTCGAGCGGGGGCAGCGGAAATGGGCGGGGCTGCTGGGTGAGCCGGGGTTTCGAGGGCAGGGCGGGGGGTGGAGCCGGGGGCGGCCGGGCGTCGCGCATCTGGTGGCCTTCTGGGAGAGCCGGGCCTTCTACGACTCCTTCATGGCGCGTTCGCACGACCGGCTGGCGGCCGCTCAGGTCGGCACGTTCAAGGACGCCCAGGTGCGGCTGTTCGAGCACGAATTCGATGTGAAGGTGGGCTTCCGTCCGTCGTTCGGCGACGTGGACGTGCTGCGGCTGGCGCACTGCCAGGTACACCAGGACCGGGTGGATCACTTCATGCTGATGCAGGAGAAGGTCTGGAACCCCGCGATGGCGGGGTCGCCGGGAATGCTGCGGGGGATGCTGGGGCGGGCTCCGGGGGAGGAGTTCTTGGTGCTGTCGATGTGGCAGTCGGCGGCTGAGCGGGGGAAGTACCGGCCCGAACGGGTGGAGCGGCTGGCGCTGCGGGCCCAGATAGCCGCGGATGTCCGGGCGATCGCGGGCGATGTGGTGCAGCTCGAACCGTCGTGGACGGTGTGAGGGACGGTGTGGTCAGGGGGCCGCACCGGGGGAGTTGCCGGCCGTGCTGCCGGTGGTGAACGCGCCGGCGCGGGCGGCGGCCAGCGTGGCCGCCACGGCCTGGTCGGCAAGGGCGTCGTCCACCGGCTCCCGGCTGATGAACAGGCGGAAGAAGAGCGGCGCGGAGACCGAGCGGACGAGTGCGCCGGCGTCGATGGCGCGGTCCGGGGCGGTCCCGGAGGCGGTATCCGGCGGGGCGGCTTCCGGGGTGTCCGGCACAGTGTCCGGGGTTGCCGGCAATTCCCCGCGCCGGACGGCGCGTTCGACGAGGACCTCGCAGCGCGTGAATCGCTCGGCATAGTAGTCACGCAGCGCCACGGCCGCCCGCTCCGACTGGAAGGCGGCGGCGATCATCGCGGAGCCTGATGCGGCCACCGCCGGCTCGGTGAAGGAAGCGACGACCTCGCAGGCCAGCGCACGCAGATCGCCCTCCAGGGATCCGGTGTCGGGCGGGGCCCAGCTGTCCTCGCCCGCAAGATCGAGAGCGTCCGCCACCAGGCCCTCGACGTCCTTCCAGCGGCGATACAGCGTCGTCTTGTGCACACCGGAGTGCTCCGCGACGTATTCGACCGTCAAGCCCGGATAGCCGTACTCGGTGAGTCCGGCCAGCACGGCGTCGCGGACGGCGGCGCGGGTGCGGGCGGTGCGGCCGCCGGGGCGCCGGGTGCCGGGGGTGGGCGCGGAACCGCCGGTCTCGCGCCTGTTCTCGTGCGCGGTCTCGTCAGGCAATTGCAACTCCATTGCGTTAGCGGCTTGCGTGTGTCATCCTCATCGTAATGCGACGAAGGTTGCATTTGTGTGGGGAGGGTTATTGCGGACTCGAAACTCATTACGCGACACCGTCAGGTTCTCCGTCCACCGGCTGCTGCTCGCCGTGTGCCGCCGCGGTCTTGCCGGGGTCGCGCAGAGGCTGACCGCCCTGCTGATGTCGTTCGGCTGCGTGCGGCATGTACAGAGCAGGAGATCTAGGCTGGCGGCATGGCCCGGCCCCGACGCATCGTCCTCATCCGCCATGGAGAGTCGGCGGGGAATGTCGATGACACCGTGTACGAGCGGGAGCCCGATCATGCACTCGCCCTCACCGAGACCGGGATGCGACAGGCGAAGGAAGCCGGTGGCCCGCTGCGCGAGATGTTCGGCGATGAACGGATCTCCGCCTATGTCTCGCCCTATCGACGCACCCACCAGACCTTCCGCGGACTCGGCCTCGATCCGGCCAGGGTCCGGGTGCGCGAGGAGCCCCGGCTGCGCGAGCAGGACTGGGGGAACTGGCAGGACCGCGACGACGTACGACGGCAGAAGGCCTACCGCGACGCCTACGGCCACTTCTTCTACCGCTTCGCCCAGGGCGAGTCCGGAGCGGATGTCTACGACCGGGTCGGGGCGTTCCTGGAGAGCCTCTGGCGCAGCTTCGAGGACCCGAACCACCCGCCGAACGTCCTCATCGTCACGCATGGTCTGACCATGCGGCTGTTCTGTATGCGGTGGTTCCACTGGACGGTGGCGGAGTTCGAGTCGCTGTCCAATCCCGGCAACGCGGAACGGCGGACCCTGTTGCTCGGCCCGGACGGCCGCTACACCCTTGACCGGCCGTTTGAGCGCTGGTGTGTACCTGAGCCTTATGGCGTCACCGGTTAGAGTGCACAGCGATGACCCCCGACCACCGTGACGCAGACCGCTGTGCGCGAGCTCTGGCCAGCCTGCGCGGCCTCGCCGTGGGTGATGCCCTCGGATCCCAGTTCTTCGTCCCCGCCCACTACCCCTCTCTCAAGCGCCGCGAGCTGCCTCCTTCCCCCTGGCAGTGGACCGACGACACCGAGATGGCCTGCTCCGTCCTGGCCGTGCTCACCGCCCATGGCCGGATCGACCAGGACGCACTGGCCCGGTCCTTCGCCGACCATCATGACTTCGACCGTGGCTACGGCCCGGCCGTCAACCGCATGCTGCGGCTGATTCGCGAGGGCGGCGACTGGCGCGAGCTGGCGTCCGGACTCTTCAACGGCCACGGCTCGTGGGGCAACGGAGCGGCCATGCGCATCGCCCCCCTCGGCGCCTGGTACGCCGACGACCCCGAGCAGGCCACCCACCAGGCGGAGATCTCCGCCTACACCACCCACCAACACCGCGAGGCCGTCGTCGGCGCCATGGCCGTCGCCGCCGCGGCCGCCCTGGTGGCCGACCCGGCCCGGGACACCGGCCCCGAACAGCTGCTGGACGGCGTGCTGGAGCTCATCCCGCGCAGCGCCGTACAAGCCGGGCTGCGCCGCGCCCGCGACATGCTCGACTACGCCGACTCCGGCACCGTCGCCGCCGTCCTGGGCTGTGGACGGCGCACCAGCGCCCACGACACCGTGCCCTTCACGCTCTGGGCCGCGGCCCGGCATCTGGGCAACTATGAGCGGGCGTTTTGGACCACCGCGCAGGCGGGCGGCGATGTGGACACCACCTGCGCTATCGTCGGCGGCATCGTCGCCGCCGGCCACGCCGGCAACCCGCCCGAGGCATGGCTGGACGGCACCGAGCCGCTCCCGTCCTGGACCCCCGCCCTCGCCGGCTGATCACGTCGTTCCGTCCGGCCGCTGCCCTCGTCGCCCGCTGCGGCGCACGCGCGCCCGTCCGCTTCCGTCCCTCCTGCGCCCTCCAACAGGCGGCACCGGGCCGAGACTTCACTCCACACGGTCCCGCGCGCGGCGTGGGGGCGCCGGCGTCCGATCCTGGCCGCGGCCGGCCTGAACCTGCTTCCGCGTACCCATCGGTAGCGGAACCGGCGGGTCCCGTTCGCAGCCCGCTCGCGCGGTCGTTGGCACCGTTCGCCACCAGGTGGGGATCCGGTGCGGACGGCTGGACCGAATAGGCGTAACCTTGCTGGCGCCATGCCGTACGAGCCCCCCACCCATTCCGTCGAGCGATCATTGCGCGCCACGACGGGCGCCAAGATCGTTGCAGGTGTCGACGAGGTCGGGCGCGGAGCCTGGGCCGGTCCGGTCAGCGTCTGCGCAGCCATCACCGGTCTGCGCCGCCCGCCCGACGGACTCACCGATTCCAAGCTGCTGACCCCCAAACGCCGGACCGAACTGTGCCATGTGCTCGGCACGTGGGTCACGTCGTACGCCCTGGGGCACTCCTCACCGGAGGAGATCGACGAACTGGGGATGACCGCTGCCCTGCGGCTCGCGGCCGTACGCGCCCTGGAGGCGCTGCCGGTCCGGCCGGACGCGATCATTCTCGACGGCAAGCACGACTACCTGGGCACGCCATGGCGGGTCCGCACGGTCATCAAGGGCGACCAGTCCTGCATCGCGGTCGCCGCCGCGTCCGTGATCGCCAAGGTGCGGCGCGACGCGATGATGGCCGAACTGGGCCTGGTATACGCCGACTTCGACTTCGCGGCCAACGCAGGCTACCCCTCGCCGACCCATCGCATTGCCCTGGAGGAGTACGGTCCTACGCCGCACCACCGAGTGTCGTGGTCCTACATGGATGCCCTGCCCCGCTGGCGGCATCTGAAGAAGGTGCGCATCACCCCCGAAGCAGCCGCTCTGGAAGGCGGTGGCCAACTCGGCTTCGATTTCTGAGCGGTACGGACATCAATTCGGTACCCGATGACGTGTTCCGCACTTACGTTTGATAGAAATCCCTTTATGCCTCTCATCCCCGAGGAGCCTCAGATTCACGAGAGTGTCCCGGGTCCCCGCGCAACTCCGGCCGCCGGCCGTACCGCGCCGACCCCCCGTCCCGTTCCTGGTCCCGGTCCCCGCCCCGCGCCGCCGCGTGGCGCTCCCGCGTCCAGTGTCCGTCCGGGCAAGCCCGGACCTGCTGCCCCGCCGCGTGGGCCTGTCGCCGCTCCGCCGGCGCAGCGCACCAGCTCCCCGCAGCCGCCCGCCGGCAAGACCGGCACCGCCGCGGGAGCGCAGCTCCAGCTGATCCCGGCCCCCGCCGACGGCGCCGTCGACGCCGCCGACGAGGCCGTCGACCTGCTGCTGGACTCCGGGCGTGCGCCGGGCGACATCCTGGTGCTGACCACCGGTGAAACGCACCCGTGGGCCGCGCATGAACTGTCCTTCGGTGAGGCGTCCTACTGGGCCCAACACGATGCCGCGGACGATGTGTTCTACGCGGACGCCGGGGCCGAGCGTGCTACCGGCCGGCCCGTGGTGGTCGTCGCCGTCAACGGCGGTGCGGACGAGGTCACCGCGCAGGCGCTGCCCGCGGCGATGGCCCGTGCCGGAGCGCTGCTGATCGTCTGCGGTGACCCGCAGCGGATCAACACCGTTCTCGGCGCGCCCGCCTGATCGCTGCCGCTTCGCAACAGCCCGTCGGCCCTGCAGGCCGTCGGGCTCGCTTGCGTTCCCGCATGGGCGAGGTCCGGAGGCCGGGGGCTTCGGCGGGGGAGGGGTGCGGCTGCAACGGTCGAGGCGGTCAGTCTTCTGCCGCGTACTGGGGCGCCGAGAGGGTGTGCCGTGTGCCGTGTGCCGTGTGCCGTGTGCCGTCTGCCGGAACGCTGGGGCCCCGGCTTCGGTCCCGTATCGGAAGCCTGGGACGTACGTCGGCCCGGACCGCTCAGCGTGCCGCCGTGTGCCGATGGGCTTCCGGGGCACCGCCTCCGGTGCGCCGCGGCATCGACCGATTCGGAGTGACGGGAAGATTCGCGGCCGTATGCGGCGCATCCGGACGTGCCGCCGTCGTGCGACGTGCCTCCATGCGACCCGCCCCCGCACCGCGTGATTCCGTGACCGACTCGTTCACGGAGGCTGGCCTGGGGCGGCGCCCGCCCCGGCCCTCGCCCAGCACCTGCCAGCGGTCCGGGGTCAACGTGATGTATGCCCCACAGCGGAGCCCGTGCAGGGTGCAGGCGTCGCGCAGCCCCCACATCCACGCCCCGTCCGTCTCCGTCCAAAGGGGTTCGCCCTCACGGCAATAGAGCAGCACGGCGGTCCGGACCGGGGCGCGCAGCCGCAGGTCGTGCGGGATGACCCGGCGCAGATGCGCCAGCAGTACATTGCGGAACTCCCAGCCGTCGGGAGCGGCCGTGCACTCGGTGAACGAGGCACTGGCCGTCACCCGCTCATGCGTATCGAGCACCGCGACGACAGCCGTCGACGGCACCGGCCGATGACGGTGGTGCAGGCCGGCGACGACCTCTCGGGGATTGCGCAGCAACGGGATACCGGCCGAGGCCCATTCGGCGGGCTCCAGCATCCGCCCCAGGCGGGCGGCGGAGTCGGCGGACGTGGGCGGGGACACCTGCGGGGGCGGGGCGAAGCCGAAGGTCACGTTCCTCCCATCGTCTACGCGTCCGCACGTCGGGCGGTGGCCGGGCGCGGGTACGCACCACGACATGGCCCTGCCTGACCACGGACGGCCGGTACGGGGAAGCAACTCCAATTCTTGCGGTCGTACAGGCATGCGGCAACGAGCAATTCCCGCCCGCGACCGGAATCGCCCGGAGAACGGCAAATATCCCTACTCATCGCTGCATCGAGGCAGGCCTTACCGCTCCTAGCCCTGTACGGCGAGGACCAGCGGAAACACCTCCTCGGCTCCCGCCCGGCGCAGCAGCCGCGCGGCCACGGCCAGCGTCCAGCCGGTATCGGCGTAGTCGTCCACCAACAGCACCGGGCCGCCCGCCGAGGCCAGAGCCTGCGCCAGCTCCGGCGGCACGCCCAGCGAACCGTGCAGAGCCCGTAGCCGCTGGGCACTGTTGCTGCGCGGAATCCTGCCGTCGCCACCGTCGTCCGCCGAGGTCACCGTGCCCAGGAACGGCATGCGGCCGACCGCGGCGATCCGCTCGGCCAGTGACCGGATCAGCTGCGGGCGGCTGTGCGAGGAGAGCGCGACGACGCCCACCGGGCGGGCCGGTGCATCCGCCGCCCCCGAGGCCCAACCACCGGGCCCCTTGGCCCAGTCGGCGAGGACGGTGACCACCGCGGCCGCCACATCGTCGGGGACCGGGCCGTCCGGCGCCTGTGGTGCGAGCATCGGCCGCAGACGGTTGCCCCATCCGATGTCGGAGAGCCGTCCCAGGGCCCGGCCGGTCGCGGCGAGCTCACCTGCCGCGATACGCCCCTTGAGGTCGACACCGACGGTCGGCAGCCCCGTCGGCCACATCCGCCGCGGCTCCACTTCCACGCCGGGCCGCCCCAGCTCACCGCGCGCCGCATCCAGCGAGGCGGCGGACACCTCGGTGGTGAACCGTGCCTCGGCGCAGTTGTCGCAGCGGCCGCACGCCACGGCCGCCTCGTCGTCCAACTGCCGGCGCAGGAACTCCATCCGGCAGCCGATCGTGGTGGCGTACTCCCGCATTGCCTGCTGTTCGGCCTCGCGCTGGCGTGACACCCACGCATAGCGCTCGGCGTCGTACGACCATGGCCGGCCGGTGGACGTCCAGCCGCCCTTGACGCGCTGCACGGCGCCGTCCACATCGAGCACCTTGAGCATGATCTCCAGGCGTGAGCGGCGCAGTTCGACCTGCGGCTCCAGGGCCGGCAGCGACACCGGCCGGCCGGCGGCCGCCAGGACGTCCAGGGTCCGCCGCACCTGCTCCTCGGGCGGGAACGCCAACGAGGCGAAGTACTTCCAGATCGCCTCGTCCTCCCGCCCGGGCAGCAGGAGGACCTCGGCGTGCTTGACCCCACGGCCGGCCCGGCCCACCTGCTGGTAGTACGCGATGGGGGACGACGGCGAGCCCATGTGCACCACGAAACCCAGGTCGGGCTTGTCGAAGCCCATGCCCAGCGCCGACGTCGCCACCAGGGCCTTGACGCGGTTGGCGAGCAGATCGTCCTCGGCCTGCTGACGGTCGGCGTTCTCCGTCTTGCCAGTGTACGAGGAGACCGTGTGCCCGCGATGGCGAAGGAAGGCCGTGACCTCCTCGGCGGCGGCAACGGTGAGCGTATAGATGATCCCCGAGCCCGGCAGCTCGTGCAGATGGTCCGCAAGCCAGGCGAGCCGGTGCGCGGCGTCCGGCAGCGGGAGGACGCCCAGGCTGAGGCTCTCCCGGTCCAGTGGCCCGCGCAGAACCAGCGCCTCGGTGGAGCCCTCGCCCGTGCCGAGCTGTTCGGCGACATCCGCGGTCACTCGCGCGTTGGCCGTGGCGGTGGTGGCGAGCACGGGCACACCGGGCGGGAGGTCGGCGAGCATGGTGCGCAGCCGTCGGTAGTCCGGCCGGAAATCATGGCCCCAGTCGGAGATGCAGTGCGCTTCGTCGACGACCAGCAGACCGGTTGCCGCCGCGAGCTTAGGCAGCACCTGATCGCGGAAATCGGGGTTGTTGAGCCGCTCGGGGCTGACCAGCAGGACGTCCACGTCGCCGGCCGCCACCTCGGCCTGGACGGTGTCCCACTCCTCGGTGTTGGCGGAGTTGATCGTGCGGGCGCGGATCCCGGCCCGCGCGGCTGCCTCGACCTGATTGCGCATCAGCGCGAGCAGCGGGGAGACGATCACGGTGGGTCCGCTGCCGCGCTCACGCAGCAGCGCCGTCGCGACGAAATAGACCGCGGACTTGCCCCAGCCCGTGCGCTGTACGACCAGTGCGCGGCGGTGGTCGGCGACCAGCGCCTCGATCGCCCGCCACTGATCCTCACGCAGCCTGGCCTCGCCGCCGGGATCCCCGACGAGGCGGGTCAGGACGGCGTTGGCTGCGGCACGCAGATCTTCGTTGCTCATGCCCCCATGCAACCCGATGCCACTGACAACGCGCGAACCCTCGCCCGAAGCTGTGGACAACCTCGTCGCCCGCGAGTTATCCACAGGGGTCGCGGCGCAGCGGCCGGCCGCGGGATCTTCGAGCCATGAATCCGCACAGCGAACCGAGCAAGCGCACCGGCGACATCCACTCGACCCCCACGCCCGCCGACCCCTCCGCCGCTAAGCCCTCGAACTCCTCGAACTCCTCGAACTCTCCTCGCACTCCCCGCGACCCGAAGCTGGATGCCCCCGCCGACGCGCCCGGCGCAGCCGGATCCGACCCCACGGCACCCACTGACCCGGCCGGCCCCACCGAAGCTTCCAGCCCGCCCGGCCCCGCAAAAGCCACCAACCCTTCTGATCCCGCTGACACCACTGTCCCCCTGACCTCGTCCGACCTCACCGGCTCCATGGTCCCGTCACTTCCCTCCCGCCCCTCCCACTCCTCCACCCCCTCCGACCCCTCCGACGCGACCAAGGCCCCGTCCGCCGAAGCCCAGGTCACCCTGCGCGGCCCGGCCGAGCTCGCCGACGCCCTGCCGTATCTCATGGGCTTCTATCCGGACGACAGCGTCGTGATGGTCGCGCTGAACGGCGAGCGCGGACGCTTCGGCGGCCGGGTCAGGCTCGGCATCCCCACTGGCACCGCGCAGTGGCCGGATGTTGCCGACCAGCTTGCCGAGTGCCTGATCTCCGCAGGCCAGGACCGTGACACCCGTCCCGCGGCGATCATCGTCTACCTCTGCCAGGAGCCGGTGGCGGGGGAGAGCGGCAAGGACGTCAAGGACCGCCTTCGCCCCCTCGCCCAGCGGCTGCGCACTGCCTGCGGCGCGCTCGACGTACCGGTCCTGGAAGCCCTGTGCCTCTCCAACGGCCGCTTCTGGTCCTACTGCTGCCCCGACTTCCGGTGCTGCCCCGCGGAGGGCACCCCCATGGTCATGCCGGGCACGTCCGTCATGGCCGCGGCCGCCGCCTACGCGGGAATGCAGGTGCGCGGCTCCCTCAAGGAGATGGAGGCCAGGCTCACGCCCCGCACCGGGCTGCGGGCCGCCGAACAGGAGAAGGCGCTGGACGCGGCCGCCGGCGCGCTGGTTCCGCGCATGCTCCGGCGGGACGGCGCGGCGGACGTCCGCCGGAACACCCTCGACATGGCCGGCGCCATGATCCACCGGTTCCGTGAGGACACCCCCTCGGGCAGCAACCGGGCCAGGGACGCCTGTGACGACGCACTGATCACCGACGCCGAGGCCGCCGATCTCATCCTCGGCCTGCAGGACCGGGTCACCCGCGACCGGGCGGCGGAGTGGATGGACGGCTCCGCTGCCGCGCCGGCCCTTCGGCTCTGGCGTGCCCTCGCCCGCCGCTGCGCCGGCGGCTATGTCGAACACGCGGTGGCACCGCTCACCCTCGCCGGCTGGGTCTGCTGGTCCACCGAGGACGGACCCTCGGCGCGCGTCGCCCTCAGCTGCGCCTTGGCCCTCGACCCCGACTACACCTTCGCCCAGCTGCTGCACCGGGCCATCAACGAAGGCCTCGACCCGGAGCCGCTGCGCCGCTGCCTGCGCGAGCAGCACCGAGAGGCGGTGACCACCGCCGAGCCCGCCGTCCCCGCGCCTGCCGCCAAGAAGACACCGCAGTCCACGAAGCGCCCCGGGCCGACCCGCTCCGGACCGGCCGGCCGCCCCCGCGGACCACGTGGTGGCACGGGCCCCGGTTCGCGTACGACCGACGGGCGCGGCAGGCGCCGGGCCGGCCGGAATGGCGACCGGAGCCGACGGTGACCCTGCCGTCGCTGCGCAGCCGGCGTGACCTGGGCGCCGGCCGGGCCGTTCACCTGAGTGGAGCAGCCCGTACGGAGCCCCGACCTCATCAGGGAGCACAGAACGTGCCAGGCATCGTCCCCACTTCTCAGCCGGCCAGCCGGCTGCCCGGAGAGCGGCGCCCGGCGCCGCCCCGGGTCCCGCAGCCCCAACCCGTCCATTCCTCACTCGTCTGTGTGGCCCTCCCGGCCCTCGCCGTGTCCCCGGCGTCGGGACAGCTGACCGGCAGCGGCATGGACGGCTTCTACCGCGACGGCCGGCGGGTCCTGTCCCGCTGCGAACTGCGGGTCGGGGGCGACGAACCGCTCATCGTCCAAGGGCGGTTGACGGGCGCGGACCGGGCCCGGTTCATCGGGACGATCCGCAGGGCCGGAGAGCGCGGGCCGGACCCGGAGATCCGTCTGGAGCGCCTGCGATCCGCCGACGGCACCGAGCAGATCACGTTCCGCAGCAGTGCCACGCGGCCCGTTCGGCTGGCGGTCGAGATCCGGCTGGGCACGGACCTCGCGGAGCTCGGCGCCGTCGCCGTCGGCCTCCCGGGCCCCGAACTGCGGGCCGCTGTCCACGGGGCCGGGCTCCGCTGGTCCGGGACCGGTGTGCACGCAGTGGTGTCCGCGACGCCCTCACCCCAGGATGCGCTGGCCTCGGCGGGACTGCTGCGCTGGGAACTCGATCTGCCGGCCGGCGGCCACCGCAGCATTGAACTACGCGCCAGGCTGGAGTACGAGCCCGGCCGACCGGGCGGCCCCTTGGAGCACCGGCGTGCAGCGGACGTCCGCATCCCCGCACCGCGCACGGGAGCGGTCGCTCCGCGGAGACGCAGCGACCGGCCGCCGCGCCCCTGGACGGCGGCCCGGTTGGAGTGCGACGACCGTCGGGCCGACGCCCTCATGGCGAGCAGCCTCGACGATCTCCACGGTCTGGTGATGCGGGACCCGGTCGCCGCTACGGACATGTATGTCGCCAGCGGATTCCCCTGGCGTTGCGGCCTGGCACCGGTCGAGGCGCTGTGGACCGCCCGAATGCTGCTGCCCCTGGGCACCAAGCTCGCCGCGGGCACGCTGCGCGCACTCGCCCGTAGCCAACAAGCCGCGCCAGGGGCGGATTTCGGCCGAATTCCCGGTGCTCTGCGGGACGCCGGTCCGCACTCCCCACCCAGCTGCGCCGGCATCGAGGCAACCCTTCTGTTCCCCGCCGTTCTCGCGGAGGCCCGCCGTTGGGGCCTGCCCCAGCACGAGACCGAGGGGCTGCTGCCCGCCGCGGAGCGCTGCCTGACGTGGCTGAGGAGGGTCACCGACCCGTAGGCCGGCCGCCGCGGCGGTTACGTCCCCGATCCCGCGCCCGGCGGACCGTACCGCTGCGAGACCCAGGCCCATGCCCATCGTGCAGCCCTCCTGGGCGCCGACCTCCTCGATGCTTTCCACTCGTCCGACGCGGCGGCGCTGCGGGACTGGGCGGCCGACCTGCGCACCCGGTTCCGCAGGGACTTCTGGCTGGAGGGCGCGGCGGGCGGCCGTCCCGCCGCCCTGCTCACCGCCGACGGCCGACCGGTCCCGCACCTCGGTTCCGCCTCCGCCCATCTCCTCGACACCGGACTGCTCGGTGGCGGCACTCTGGCCCCCGGCCTGCTGGACGCGGCACAGACCGACCAGCTGGCCGGCCTGCTGGGCAGCCCGGCCATGGACTCCGGGTGGGGACTGCGAGGGCTGAGTGCCAAGGAGAGTGGCTACAACCCCTTCGGCCACCGCAGTGGTGCGGTCCGCGTCCACGAGACGGCGGTCGCCGCCGCCGGCCTGGCCGCAGCCGGCCACGAGCGGGCAGCCGACGCACTGCCCAAAGGCATCCTCGACGCCGCGGACAGCTTCCGGTACCGCCTCCCCGAGATGTACGCGGGCGAGCAGCGCACCGGCGGCGGCGCCCCCGTACCGCATCCGGCGGCCTGCCGTCCCGCTGCCGTGGCGGCGGGCGGCGCGGTGCACATACTCGTCGCGCTCGCGGGCCTGCGGCCCGACGTTCCCGCCGGGACGGTGTCCGTGCGGCCGCTCGGTACCGTCCCGCTCGGCGCGATGCAGCTCACCGGTCTGTGTGTCGCGGAGCAGCCGTTCGCGGTACGGATCAGCAGGCTCGGCATGGGGATGGTGGAGACGGCGGCAGAAGGCCTGCAACTGGGCTCGTGAGGTGCTCCGGGGCCTGTTTATCGTCAAGGGGACGACTATGATCACGCCCATGCCTCCCTACGACCCGTCGGCCTTCCCGCCCTTCGCCGTCACTGTCGACCTGGTCGTGCTCACCGTGCGCCGCCACGCCCTGTGCGCGCTGGCCGTGCGCCGCGGTGAGCCGCCGTTCCAGGGCCGCTGGGCCCTGCCCGGTGGTTTCGTCCGGGCCGATGAGGATCTCGAGGCCGCGGCCGCCAGGGAGCTCACCGAGGAGACCGGTCTGCACGCCCATTCCCCGGCGGGCCCGCCCCCCGTGTACGGCGCACACCTCGAACAGCTCGCCACGTACGGCGACCCCAAGCGGGATCCCCGGATGCGGGTCGTCAGTGTCGCGCACCTGGCGCTCGCCCCCGACCTGCCCGCGCCCACGGCCGGCGGCGACGCCCACAGCGCGCGCTGGGCACCCGTGGAAACCCTCCTGGAGCAGGACGACACCCTCTCCCGCGAGGGCGAGCTGGCGGCCCCACTGGCCTTTGACCACGCCCGGATCCTCGCCGACGGCGTGGAGCGCGCCCGCTCGAAGATCGAATACTCCTCGCTCGCCACGGCCTTCTGCCCGCCGGAGTTCACCGTCGGCGAGCTGCGCCGGGTGTACGAGGCGGTCTGGGGCGTCGCCCTGGATCCCCGTAACTTCCACCGCAAGGTGACCGGCACCCCCGGGTTCCTGGTGCCCACGGGCGGCACGACGACGCGTCAGGGCGGCCGCCCCGCACAGTTGTTCCGGGCCGGCGGGGCGACGCTTCTCAACCCGCCGATGCTGCGCCCCGAGGTCTGAGCCTGGGCGGAGCCCACGGCACGGCGGGGCTGAAGTTCACCCGCAGTGACACGACAAACCGTCAAGATTGAACATTACGAGAAAATAGGACATATCGCGGTACCTTGGGCGGGTGAGTCCCTTCGTGTCCCTTGCAGCTTCCGACCGGCCTCACGCCCCGCCAGGGGCGCGATGTCTCGCGCCGCCGGGCCGCCCGGCGAAACTCGCGGCCCGCATCCGGCCACTGTCGGCGCCCTCGATGGAGGGGTGTCGCGCGCCCGTGGCGCCACCCCGCTAGCGTCCGGCCCGCCCGGACCCGTGGCTGTCCACCCCGCCCGTGACCGCCTGCCGGGTCCGCCGGCCCGGCCCTCTCTGCGGTCCTGCTCTTGGCTTCGGCGCGACTGGCGGGCGGACCCCGTCATCGCCCTTATCGAGTGCCCTGCTCTTGCTGTCAGTTGGGCGGGACCGCTGCCCGGTCGTGTGCAGGCGGGGTTATCGGAGGTCGGTGTATTCCGCTTCACCGCAACGGGATTGCCGGAGGGCTCTGTCGTAGTGCTCGGCAGGGGGCGATCCACTGTCCAGCGGCCGCGTCAAGTACCCGTTCGCAATCGACCAAGACGCATCTGTTCGTGATGTGGCTCGCGCGCCAACCCGTAGGCAGCGCCCTGGTGTTGCCGTCAACCCGTCTGGTCTGCGGATATGTGCTCGCGATACCGTGCGGCTTCTTCCGCTGATCGAGTAAGGCATATATTTTGGCGCCTTGTTGTTGCGGCTGCTGTTCACAACTCGCCACGGAGAGCGCATTTCTTTCCGATAAAGCGTCAATTAGGGGATGGGGGGCGATCACCCTTTCGTGTGCTTTTCACCAAAGACCTCAAGGGTGTTCAGGGTGTCGCCGACAAAAGATGCGTGAGTACCCTTGCGCACACCATGATGACCGCGGCTCGCCCCGGCGACACCGGCCTCGCAGGCCCGGGCGAGCTTGACCGCTACCCCTACGCGAACGCCGCCAACGCCGCGAACGCCAACAACGCAGCCGGCCATGACCGTGCCGAGCGCGTTTCGCAGGTCTGGGACAGCTCCGAGGCAGACATCGGCCGGGTCGGCCGTCGCACGGCCGGCAGCCGCGGCCGCGGCCTGCACGGCCAACTCGTCCAGCAGCTCGGGCAGATGATCGTCTCCGGGGACCTCGGCGCCGACCGCCCGCTCGTCCCCGAGGAGATCGGCCAGCGCTTCGAGGTCTCCCGCACCGTCGTCCGTGAATCGCTGCGAGTCCTCGAGGCCAAGGGCCTCGTCAGCGCTCGCCCGAACGTGGGCACCCGAGTGCGCCCGGTAAGCGACTGGAACCTCCTCGACCCCGACATCATCGAATGGCGGGCCTACGGGCCCCAGCGTGACGACCAGCGCCGCGAGCTCTCCGAGCTGCGCTGGACGATCGAGCCCCTCGCCGCCAGACTCGCCGCCGGCCATGGCCGGGAAGACATCCAGCAGCGGCTGGCCGACATGGTCGAGATCATGGGGCACTCCGCGGCCCAGGGCGACACCATGACCTTCTCCCGCGCCGACGCCGAGTTCCACTCGCTGCTGCTGCAGCTCGCCGGTAACCGCATGCTCGAGCATCTCTCGGGCATCGTCTCCGCCGCCCTCCATGTCTCGGGCGGCCCCGGCGGCGGCTGCGAGCGGCCGGTCGAGACGTCCGTGGGCCAGCACATGCGGGTCGTCGACGCCATCGGATCCAGCGACGCCACGGCAGCCGAATCCGCGATGCGCCAGCTCCTCGCCGCCCATGGCGAGGTCGTCGGCCAGGGCTCCCAGACGCCCGTGGACCACGTCGTCCCCGCGCCCCGCGAGCACTGAAGGTCCGTACCCGACCGCGTACGGACCGTAGTCGCCGCGCGGCCCAGTGCCCTGCGCACCCCTCGGGGCGGGGCACGCCGTACGCGGCGAGGCGCAGAAATATCGCCGGATCCGGGTCGCCGACCGGATCCGGCGACAGGTCTTGGGAGGGTTGCATGTCATATGACTGGGAATGGGTCGTTATGGGGTGTGACTCGGGCCACGCAGATTGGGCGTAACGCTCTTCCGGGAAGCGCGATGACTTAAGAGGTGATAGCCGAGGAGGGAATACGAGCGGCGTTCGTGACGCTGTTCAACTCCCCGGTTGCCCCTGCGCCGTCGGTCCATCCCCACCGGCGGTCGTCGGCTCCGATCCACATTGGACGGGGTCGGAAGCCGTTTCCATCGTTCCGAGAGGTTGTTCGTGTCGGCCAGCACATCCCGTACGCTCCCGCCGGAGATCGCCGAGTCCGAGTCTGTGATGGCGCTCATCGAGCGGGGAAAGGCAGATGGGCAGATCGCCGGCGATGACGTGCGTCGGGCCTTCGAGGCTGACCAGATTCCGCCAACCCAGTGGAAGAACGTTCTGCGCAGCCTCAACCAGATCCTCGACGAGGAGGGTGTGACGCTGATGGTCAGTGCCGCAGAGGCGCCCAAGCGCACCCGCAAGAGCGTCGCAGCGAAGAGTCCGGCGAAGCGCACCGCCACCAAGACCGTCGCGGCGAAGGCCGCCACGGTCAAGAAGACCACCGCCGCCGCGGCCCCCGCCCCTGTGGCGGACCCGTCGGCCGATGAGTCCGAGTCCGCGCCTGCAAAGAAGGCGGCGGCGAAGAAGACGACCGCCAAGAAGACGGTCGCGAAGAAGGCCACGGCCAAGAAGGCCACCGCAAAGAAGACCGCGTCCAAGAAGGACGTCGACGAGCTGCTCGACGACGAGGCGACCGAGGAGACCCCGGCACCCGGCAAGGGTGACGCGCCCGAGGCCGCCGAGGGCGCGGAGAGCGCCGGTTTCGTCCTGTCCGACGACGACGAGGACGACGCGCCTGCGCAGCAGGTCGCCGCGGCCGGTGCCACCGCCGACCCGGTCAAGGACTACCTCAAGCAGATCGGTAAGGTCCCGCTCCTCAACGCCGAGCAGGAGGTGGAGCTCGCCAAGCGCATCGAGGCGGGTCTGTTCGCCGAGGACAAGCTGGCGAACTCCGACAAGCTCGCACCGAAGCTCAAGCGTGAGCTGGAGATCATCGCCGAGGACGGCCGACGGGCGAAGAACCACCTCCTGGAGGCCAACCTCCGTCTGGTCGTCTCCCTGGCCAAGCGGTACACGGGCCGCGGCATGCTGTTCCTGGACCTGATCCAGGAGGGCAACCTCGGTCTGATCCGTGCGGTCGAGAAGTTCGACTACACCAAGGGCTACAAGTTCTCGACCTACGCCACGTGGTGGATCCGTCAGGCCATCACCCGCGCCATGGCCGACCAGGCCCGTACGATCCGTATCCCCGTCCACATGGTCGAGGTCATCAACAAGCTCGCGCGCGTCCAGCGCCAGATGCTCCAGGACCTGGGCCGCGAGCCCACCCCGGAGGAGCTGGCCAAGGAACTCGACATGACCCCCGAAAAGGTCATCGAGGTCCAGAAGTACGGCCGTGAGCCGATCTCGCTGCACACCCCGCTGGGCGAGGACGGCGACAGCGAGTTCGGTGACCTCATCGAGGACTCCGAGGCGGTCGTCCCGGCCGATGCGGTCAGCTTCACGCTTCTGCAGGAGCAGCTGCACTCGGTGCTGGACACGCTCTCCGAGCGTGAGGCCGGCGTCGTGTCCATGCGCTTCGGCCTCACCGACGGTCAGCCCAAGACGCTGGACGAGATCGGCAAGGTCTACGGCGTCACGCGTGAGCGGATCCGTCAGATCGAGTCGAAGACGATGTCGAAGCTGCGTCACCCGTCGCGTTCCCAGGTGCTGCGCGACTACCTCGACTAGTCCAACCGCCCCAAGAGCGCCACGAGCCCGGTCACTCCTAATCGGAGGGCCGGGCTCGCGCCCGTCCGGGGTGCGCCGGGCCGCCGTTTGGGTCACTCTAGGTGTGCGCGCACTGTCCCAGAGTCAGGAGTCCGAATGCGTCCGACCGCACATACTGCCCTCGGAGCCCTCGCGCTGGTCCTCGCCCTGCCGGCGTCGGCGGTTGCGGACGAGGCGGTAATCGGCGGAAAGCCCGCGCCGCTGTCACAGAGCCCCTGGGCGGTGGCTCTGGCTTCCCACGAGCGCTTCGGGGCCCAGCGCTCCGGACAGTTCTGTGGCGGTGTGCTCGTCGGGCACTCGACGGTGGTGACGGCGGCGCACTGTCTGAGCAAGGAGGTGCTGGGCGTCCCCTGGCGGGAAGTACGGGATCTGAGGATCGTCGTCGGACGCGACAAGCTCAGCGGTGGCGGTGGACAGGAGCTCAAGCCTTCAAAGATCTGGGTCAACCCGCGCTACAACAACTACACGAACGACGGTGACATGGCTGTCCTCACGCTGGCCAAACCGGTTCCGAACCGGCCCATCCCGATAGCGGGACGGCAGGACAACGCCTACCGGGCCGGCAGTGCGGCCACGGTCTACGGCTGGGGCGACACCACGGGCGGAGGCAGCTACGCGTCACAGCTGCGGGCGGCACACGTCAACGTGTTGCCTGATGCGGTCTGTGCGCGGGCGTATCCGGGCAGCGCCGACGGTACGTACAAGGCGCGAACGATGCTGTGCGCGGGGGAGCCGGACGGCGGCCGCGACGCCTGTCAGGGCGACAGCGGCGGGCCGCTGGTCGTGCGCGGACGGCTGGTGGGCCTGGTGTCGTGGGGGACCGGCTGCGGTCAGCGAGGCAGTCCTGGGGTCTATACGCGCGCCTCAGCGCTTCCCTCGGCGGTGTCCGCACACGGGGCCCACTGAGCGGCGCGGGGACGTGAGCGCGCGAGTGCGGGCGGTGTCCCCTGTGGTGTCGGGGAACCGCCCGCGGTTACGGCGCTGGGCCGCTGCTCGCTCGTCGTGGATGCGAAGTGTCAGCGTTCCTCATCGGACGCGGACGCCGGAGAAGCGGTCAGCCGCTCCGTCTCGTCCTGTATTTCCGCGGCGATCTTCTTGAGTTCTGGCTCGAACTTGCGACCGTGGTGGGCGCAGAAGAGCAGTTCTCCGCCGGACATCAGGACGACGCGCAGGTAAGCCTGGGCGCCGCAGCGGTCGCAGCGGTCAGCGGCCGTCAGCGGGCTCGCGGGTGTCAGAACAGTAGTCACGTCGCCTCTTCTCTAGCTCGACGAGCTGTCGTACCAGGGTCAACATCCAACCAGGCCGAAAACGTTCCCGCTCGTGCCTTTTCCTCGAAAAAATTCTCCGAGGGGGCCGGGTGCTGCCGGGTGGCGGCGAATGAGCCGTATTGCTTGGTGGTCTGATTCACGTTGGTTGTTGGATCTGTGTCCTCCCGGCCGGCTTGCCGGTTGTTGATGAGGACGTGCCCGGAGCCTAAATGGTTCATGCCTCGAAGGGAACGTGATGTGCACGTCACTCGGACGTCACCCCATCGAGGGATCGAACGTACGAGCGAAATTCTACTACCATGGGCATGGTTACGGGTGGCGTCACATCGGCTCTACCAGGCCTCGGTACCCTCTGACGGGCGACACCGCCACAACCGAGTCCGCGGAATGCGGACTGCCAGAAATTCAGCGAGGAGCGAACCGCGTGACCGCCGAGATGTCCGTGCCGTCCACCGCAGTGCTGACCGGGGCAGACCGGGACGGTTCCAACTACACCGCGCGGCATCTGCTTGTCCTCGAGGGGCTCGAGGCCGTCCGAAAGCGCCCAGGCATGTACATCGGCTCGACGGACAGTCGAGGCCTCTTGCACTGCCTGTGGGAGATCATCGACAACTCCGTCGACGAGGCGCTGGGCGGCTACTGCGACCACATCGAGGTGATCCTCCACGACGACGGGTCGGTGGAGGTCCGGGACAACGGCCGCGGCATCCCCGTGGACGTCGAGCCCAAGACCGGCCTCAGCGGCGTCGAGGTCGTCATGACCAAGCTGCACGCCGGTGGAAAGTTCGGCGGCGGCGCGTACGCGGCCTCCGGCGGCCTGCACGGTGTCGGCGCCTCGGTCGTCAACGCGCTCTCCGCGCGGCTCGACGTCGAGGTGGACCTTAACGGCAAGACGCACTCGATCAGCTTCCGCCGCGGCGTCCCCGGGATCTTCACTGAATCGGGCCCGGACGCCCCGTTCGACCCAGGCAACGGCCTGCTCAAGGGCAAGCGGATCGCCAAGACGAAGACCGGCACCCGGGTGCGCTACTGGGCCGACCGGCAGATCTTCCTCAAGGACGCCAAGCTTTCCCTGGACACCCTGTACGCCCGCGCCCGCCAGACGGCGTTCCTCGTGCCGGGCCTGACCCTGGTCGTCCGTGACGAGCGGGGCATCGACGGCGCCGGCAAGAGCGAAGAGACGTTCCGCTACGACGGCGGCATCAGCGAATTCTGCGAGTACCTCGCGCAGGACAAGGCCGTCTGCGACGTGCTCCGGCTGACCGGCCAGGGCACCTTCAAGGAGACCGTGCCGGTCCTCGACGACCGCGGCCACATGACACCGACCGAGGTCACCCGGGAACTGGGCGTCGATATCGCGCTGCGCTGGGGCACCGGCTACGACACGATGGTCAAGTCGTTCGTCAACATCATCGCGACGCCCAAGGGCGGCACCCACGTCTCCGGCTTCGAGCGGTCGATCGCCAAGACCGTTAACGAGGTACTGCGGTCGAGCAAGCTGCTGCGCGTCGCCGAGGACGATGTCGTCAAGGACGACGCCATGGAGGGCCTCACCGCCGTCGTGACCGTACGACTCGCGGAGCCGCAGTTCGAGGGCCAGACCAAGGAGGTGCTCGGCACCTCCGCCGCCTCGCGGATCGTCGCCCAGGTGGTGAGCAAGGAACTCAAGTCGTTTCTGACCTCCACGAAGCGGGATGACAAGCAGCAGGCGCGCTCCGTCATGGAGAAGATCGTCGCCGCGGCCCGTACGCGCATCGCGGCCCGTCAGCACAAGGAGGCACAGCGGCGGAAGACGGCGCTGGAGTCCTCCTCGCTGCCGGCCAAGCTTGCGGACTGCCGTAGTGACGACGTCGAGCGCAGCGAACTCTTCATCGTCGAGGGTGACTCGGCGCTGGGCACCGCAAAACTGGCCCGGAATTCGGAATTCCAGGCACTGCTGCCGATCCGCGGCAAGATTCTGAATGTCCAGAAGTCATCGGTTTCGGACATGCTCAAGAACGCCGAGTGCGGTGCCATCATCCAGGTCATAGGGGCTGGTTCCGGTCGTACCTTCGACATCGACGCCGCCCGCTACGGCAAGGTCATCTTCCTGGCCGACGCGGACGTCGACGGCGCGCACATCCGCTGTCTGCTGCTGACCCTCTTCCAGCGCTATATGCGGCCCATGGTCGTACAGGGCCGGGTCTTCTCCGCCGTCCCGCCGCTGCATCGCGTCGAACTGATCAACCCCAAAAAGGGCCAGGAAAAGTACATCTACACCTACTCGGACAACGAGCTGCGCCAGACGCTGCTTGAGCTCCAGCGCAAGAAGGTCCGCTACAAGGACAGCATCCAGCGCTATAAGGGCCTGGGCGAAATGGACGCCGACCAGCTTGCCGAGACGACCATGGACCCGCGCCACCGCACGTTGCGCCGCATCAACATCAGCGACCTCGAAGCGGCGGAGAAGGCCTTCGACCTCCTCATGGGTAACGAAGTCGCCCCCCGTAAGGAGTTCATCACCAACTCCGCTGCCACTCTGGACCGTTCTCGCATCGACACCTGACCGGACCGCAGCTCCCGAAGGGCGCCTCTCCACCCTTGGGTGGACGGGCGCCCTTCGGCATTTCCACCCGGTGCCCACCCTGGCTCCGATCCGGCCGTCGGCGCCGCTCCATAGCGTCGGGAACGTTGAATTTCCCGTCCCACGAAGGGCCTAGGTCATGAGCGGCTTGCTCAACATCGTTGTGATCATCGCGGCGGTTGTATGGGTGTTCGTCCGGCAGTGCACGGCGCAGCGCGTCACGTCGGAGGGCAAGAAATGGTGGCTGATTCCGGTCGTGCTGACGGTCCTGGCGGTGCGGCAGCCCGGCCTCCTGGACCCCGGGCACCAAACGGCGTCCGTCGTCCTGCTCGGCGCGGAGATCCTTATCGGGCTGGCCTGCGGTGTCGGCTGGGCCTGGACGACGCGCATCTGGACGGACGCGGACGGAGTGGTGTGGAGCAAGGGAGGCTGGGCGGCGGCCGGAGTGTGGCTTTGCGGCATGGCGCTGCGGCTCGGCCTCATGGGCATCGCCGCGGCCATGGGCGTCCACCAGGGCAGCGCGGCAACCATGCTCTCCGTTGCCGCGATGCTGCTGACCCGTGCCGGTGTCACCACCTGGCGGGCCCAAGCCCTGCAGCAGACGTACCGTGTCCCTGTTGCGGGCTGACACCTCGCGTGCGCAGTGGAAAGGACCGTACGTGCCGCTGAACTCCTGGACGAGCTGGCCCCTGCCGGAGTCACTGTCCCGTGAGGGCATCAGCGACGTCCGGGTATGGATCGGCCGGTCGGTGCGTGTCGTGGTGGTCGCGAGCCTGGCGTGGACCACCCTGGCGGGGCCGGGCTTCACCGGCTGGGGGCTGGTGGCGGCGTGCGCCGGTATGGCCGTCACCATCCTGGCCTTCCGCGGCTTCTTCCGTACGACGCGGGCACGCCGTCTGTGGCCGTCGATCGGGCTGTTCGCAGTACTGGAGGCGGCGGCCTTCGGCTTCCAGTTCGCCGGGGCGCGGACGCCCGCGATTGTCCTGTGGTGTGCCTGTGCCGTCATCGCCATGCAGCGACTTCCGCTGAGTGCCGCGGTGCCGTGCTCCGCCGTGGCCCTCGGTGCGTACGCAGTGGTGGATCACGGCAACTGGATCACGACCGCCGCTACCACCGCGGGTCTGGCGCTGGCGGGCTATGTCGTACGGATGGATGCCGAGGCGCGCGGCAACGCCCAGCGGCTGCTGGCCCAGGAACGGGCGGCCCGCAAGGCGGAGGCCGAATCGGCGGCGCTCACCGAACGCGGGCGGATCGCACGCGAGATCCACGACATCCTCGCCCACAGCCTGAGCGCACAACTGGTGCACCTGGAGGCGGCGCGGCTGCTGATCCAGCGCAGCACCGATCTCGAGGGCGATCGTGACCAGCTCCTGGACCGGGTGGTGGCGTGTCGCGGGATGGCCCGTGAAGGGCTGGACGGCACCCGTGAGGCGCTTTCCGCGCTGCGCGGGGAGATGATCCCGGTCGAGGACTCTCTGCGCCGCCTGACGGCCGCTGAGGGCGTTCGACTGGAGGTGGCGGGAGAGGGCCGCACCTTGCCGGCCGAGGCAGGTCTCGCGGTCCGCCGGGTCACCCAGGAGGCGCTGACGAACGTCCGCAAGCACGCCCCGGGGGCACGGGTGAGCGTGCGGCTGGAGTACACGAGGGACGACGTAGGGCTGGAGGTACGTGACTTCGGTGGCCGCGGCAAGCCCGGCGAGCTCGCGAACAGCGGCTCCGGATACGGTCTGCTCGGGATGCGGGAGCGCGCCGAACTCCTCGGCGGAACGCTGGATTCCGGCCCTGACGAGGAGGGTTTCGTGGTGCGGCTGCGGGTGCCCGCATGACGGCACGCACGGTGACACGGGTGGTGGTCGCCGATGACCAGACGGTGGTGCGCGAGGGGATCGTGATGCTGCTGGGGCTGCTGCCGGGCATCGAGGTCATCGGATCGGCCGCGGACGGCGAGGACGCGGTCCGCCTCGTCGCCGAACTCAGCCCCGACGTCGTGCTGATGGACCTGCGGATGCCACGTTGTGACGGTGTCGAGGCCACCCGGCGTATCCATGCCGAGCACCCCGGTACCCAGGTCGTGGTGCTCACCACCTATGCGGACGACGACTCGCTCTTCCCCGCCCTGCAGGCCGGCGCCCGTGGCTATCTGACCAAGGACGCCGACGGCGATGAGATCGTCCGCGCCATCGACGATGTGCTCTCGGGTGAAGCCGGCCTGTCGCCCAAGATCCAGCGCAAGCTGCTGGAGCGCTTCACAGCGCCCGTACGACCCGTGCCGCAACCGCCGGACGAGCCGCCGGACGGGCTGACCGCCCGCGAGGTGGAGGTGCTGCGGCTGGTCGCCGAGGGCCAGTCCAATCCGGAGATCGCACGCACGCTGCACGTCTCCACCGCGACCGTGAAGACCCACATCAACAATCTCTTCGCCAAAGCAGGGTTGCGGGACCGGGCCCAAGCCATCCACTACGCGTACCGCCACGGCCTGGCCCAGCCTCCCGGATAGCCCCCATCACCTGATGGGGTGAAGGGTTCGGAATGAAGAGTCCCGGATCTTCCTTTCTGCCCAACCTTGGGTCGCACGGACAACAGCCCCGTGCACCAAGGAGAGTTCGGTGGACAAGCAGGACGGCCGCTCGGCCGGTGAGCCGGGGGGCGTACGGCTCGACGACCCCTGGTACGACGCTCTCGCCTCCGGGTGGGGCGAGCTGGAGGGCGCGACGGAGGCGGCGGGCGAGTGGGACAGCAGGCAGCGACCCCGGCCGGTACCAGTACCGGAACAGCGGGCCGCGCCGCATGACGAGATCTACCTTGCGGTGCAACGAAGCGCGGCCTTCCAGGAGGTGCGCCGCCGCTACCGCCGGTTTGTCCTGCCCGGCACGGCGGTCTTCCTGGCCTGGTACCTCGCCTATGTAATTGCGGCGACCGCCGCGCCCGGCCTCATGGCCCACCGCGTCGCCGGCGCCCTGAACGTCGCGATGCTCGCCGGCCTCGGTCAGTTCGCCACGACGTTCCTGCTCACCTGGGCGTACGCGCGCCACGCCCGGCTGCGCAGGGACAGCGCGGCGCTCGACATCCGCTGGGAGACCCAGGAACTCACTGGAGGGAACATCCGGTGACCGACGACCACCAGACCCTCGCCTTGGTCCTGTTCAGCGTATTCATCGCCGTCACCCTGGCGATCACCACCTGGGTGAGCCGTCGCAGGCACGGCTCCGCCGAGGAGTTCTACGCGGGAGGGAGGCTCTTCTCTCCGATGGAGAACGGTTTCGCCATCGCGGGTGACTACATGTCCGCCGCTTCCTTCCTCGGTATTTCCGGACTGATCGCCCTCTTCGGCTACGACGGCCTGCTGTACTCGGTCGGCTTCCTCGTCGCCTGGCTCGTCGTCCTCTTCCTCGTCGCCGAACTGGTCCGCAACTGCGGCAGGTTCACCCTCGCCGATGTCGTCGCAGCCCGCATGCGGGAACGCCCCGTCCGTATCGCGGCCGGCGCGGCCTCCGTCACCGTGTCGGTGCTCTATCTGGTGGCACAGATGGTCGGGGCCGGCAGTCTGGTCGCTCTGCTTTTGGGGGGCGCGGGCCAGCAGGCCCGTACCTGGATGGTGATCGGCGTCGGTGCCTTGATGGTGGTCTACGTCGCCTTCGGTGGGATGCGCGCCACGACCTGGATCCAGATCGTCAAGGCCGTGCTCCTCATGGGCGGCGCCATCGCACTGACCGTCCTGGTACTGGTCCGGTTCCACGGCGACGTCAACGTGCTGCTGAACACCGCCGCCGAACGCAGCGGCCACGGCCGCGACTTCCTCGCACCGGGTCTCAAATACGGTGACGACTGGACCTCTCGGCTGGACTTCATCAGCCTTGGCGTCGCGCTCGTCCTGGGGACGGCCGGGCTGCCGCACATCCTCTCCCGCTTCTACACCGTCCCCACGGCGCGCTCCGCCCGTCGATCCGTCGTCTGGTCCATCGCGTTGATCGGTGGCTTCTACTTGATGACCATCGTGCTCGGGTTCGGTGCTGCGGCGGTGCTCGGCAGCGACGCCGTCAGGACGTCCAATACAGCCGGCAACACCGCCGTCCCGCTGCTGGCCCTCGACCTGGGAGGCGGCGCAGGTTCGACCGGCGGCACGGTTCTCTTCGCCGTGGTGGCGGCAGTCGCGTTCGCCACCATCCTGGCCGTGGTCGCCGGCATTACGCTCGCCTCATCGGCCTCCGTCGCGCACGACCTGTATGCCTCGCTACGGCGTCCGCGCGGCACGGCGCAGGATGCCCAGCGTGCCGAGGTGGCCGTGGCGCGCATTGCGGCGGTGGCCGTCGGCGCGGTCGCGATCGGCCTCGCCCTGCTCGCCCAGGACTTGAATGTCGCTTTCCTGGTGGGCCTGGCCTTCGCCGTTGCCGCATCGGCCAATCTTCCGGTCCTGCTGTACACGCTCTTCTGGCGCCGCTTCACGACCCGTGGCGCGGTGTGGTCCGTATACGGCGGTCTGATTCCGGCGATCACCCTGGTCGTTCTCTCACCGGTGGTCTCCGGCAGCCAGGAGTCACTTTTCCCCGGAATGGACTTCGCCCTCTTCCCGCTCGACAACCCCGGTGTCGTATCGATCCCGCTGGGCTTCCTGATGGGCTGGCTGGGAACGGTGCTCTCCCCGGAGGCCGCCGATGAGGCACGGCATGCAGAGACGGAGGTACGGGCGTTGACCGGGGCGGGGGCGGCTTAGGGCCTGTTCGATATATCAGGGTCGGACCGGTCCTGACGTCCGAGCGGACGGGGCGGGGCGCGGCAGCTGTGTGGTGCTTGGTTGCCGTGCTCATGCGTGGCGTTGGCTCTCCCGGCTAGACCCACTCGTAGCGGTGCTCGGGGCGGCCGGTCTCGCCATACCTGAGTGTGAGACGCACCCGCCCGGCGCGTTCCAGGAGTTTGAGGTAGCGCTGTGCGGTCTGTCGGCTCAGCCCCGCCTGGACGGCGACGTCCTGCGCCGACAGCGGGGCGTCCGCGGAGCGCAGCACCGAGCGCACACGGTCGGCGGTGGCGGTGGAGTGCCCCTTCGGCAACTCGGCGGGGCCCGCGTTGGCGGCCCCCAACGCTCCGAAGATCCGGTCCACTTCGGACTGCTCCGCCTTCCCGCCCCCCGCGAACGTACGGTGCAGCGCGGCGTAACCCATCAACTTGGAGCGCAGGCCCGCAAAGGTGAACGGTTTGACCAGGTACTGCAGCGCACCGTGGCGCATCGCGGCCTGCACGGTGGCGATATCGCGAGCCGCCGTGACCATGATCACGTCGGTGAGCAGGCCGCGCCGCCGCAGGTCGCCGACCAGTTGGAGCCCCGTTTTGTCGGGGAGGTAGTGGTCCAGAAGGATGAGATCGACAGCGTGCGTCTCGAGGGCTGCAAGAGCCTCGGCGGCCGTGTGCGCGAGGCAGCTGACACGGAAGCCCTCGACCTTGGCGACATACGCCGCGTTGATCTTCGCGACGTGCACATCGTCGTCCACGACCAGAACGTCGATCACCGGCCGGCCTCCGTGGCGCCTTCGGGGCGAAGAGTGTGCCCCTCGTCCCGTCTGGTGGGGTGGGTGCCCGTGACTGCTTCCTGGGCGGTTGCTTGACGCGCTCCGGAAAGCTCATCGGAGAGTGCGTCGGGGACCGTCACGGTGAACACAGCACCGCCACCGGGACGCTCGCCGACCTCGGCGCTGCCTCCGTAGCGCTCAGCGAGACGCCGTACGAGCGCCAGGCCGATGCCGCGTTGCCCGTGGGCCGGCGGTTCCTTGGTCGTCCAGCCGTCGGTGAAGATCTCTGCGCGACGTTCCTCGGGCACGCCCGGTCCGTTGTCGCTGACGCGCACGATGGCGGTGTGCCCGTCGGCGCGGACCTCCGCCTCCAGTTGCGCGTCGCGCTCGCCCGACGTGGCGTCCAGTGCGTTGTCGACGAGGTTGCCCAGGATGGTGACCAGGCTGTGTGGGTCGACCAGGCGGTCGGGCAGGTGCGTATGGGGGGAGAGGCTCAAGGAGACGCCGCGCTCGGTGGCGACGGTGGCCTTGCCCACCAGGAGGGCGGCCAGCAGCGGATCATGGATGCGCTCGGTGACCTGTTCCGCGGTCGCCCGATGCACGCCCACGGCCTGCGTCACAAAGTCCACCGCCTCCTCGTGCAGCCCGAGTTCGAGCAGGCCGAGGAGGGTGTGCAGCCGGTTGGCGTGCTCGTGGTCCTGGGCACGGAGGGCATCGATGAGGCCACGGGTGCCGTCCAGTTCGCGCCCCAGCCGCTCCAATTCAGTACGGTCGCGCAGGGTGATCACTGCACCGCCGTCGTCGGTCGGCATGCGGTTCGCCACAAGGACCCGCTGCCCGCTGACAGCCAGCAGGTCCGCCCCCGAAACGCGGCCGGCCAGGACGTCGGTCGTACGGCTCGGAGGCAGGGCCCCATCCAGGGGGCGGCCGATGTCCTCGGCACGGAGATCCAGGAGGCGCTGCGCCTCGTCGTTCATCAGGCGGATGCCGCCGCTCTGGTCGAGCGCGAGGAACCCTTCCCGGATGCCGTGCAGCATCGCCTCCCGCTCGACGAGCAGCGCGGAGATGTCGGAGAACGCCAGGTCGTGGGTGCGGCGCTGGAGCCGGCGGGAGACGAGATAGGCGGCGAGCGCGCCCACGGCGAGCGCCCCGCCCGCGTAGGCGAGCAGCTGCGGGACGGTGGAGAGCAGCCGTTCCTGCACGCTCTCGTACGCGATGCCGACGGAGACAGCTCCGACGACCTTGCCGTCGTCGTCACGGAGCGGGACCTTGCCGCGCGCGGAACGGCCGAGGGTGCCCTCGTCGATCTGCATCACCTCCTGGCCGGAGAGCGCGGCGCTCGGATCGGTCGAAACGTGGCGTCCGATCTCATCCGGGTCGGTATGGGACCAGCGCACGCCCCGCTTGTCCATGATCACCACGTACTCCGCACCGGTGGCGGCGCGAATCCGCTCCGCCTCGTTCTGCACGGGGCCGTGGCGCGTCGGACGGGAGGACTCCAGCGCATCGTCGAGGCGGGGCGCGGCTGCGGTGGTCTGCGCAATGGCGAGAGCCCGTCGCATCGCCTGATCGTCGAGCTGCGCACTGAGCGGGGCGAGGAACAGGCCGGTCGCCAGGGCCGTGACACCGGTGGCGATGGCCAGCTGGACCATGAGCACCTGGGAGAACACCCGCCGCGGCCATCCCAGCCGGGGCCTTGTCCGGCGCGTTGCGTGGGCGGCCGGTCCCTGGTCGGCCGGGACCGGAGAATCTGACGCTGGCCGGCCGTCAGCCGTGTGGGCGCTGCGGCCCGGCTCGTCGCTGGTGGTGCCGGGGGTCGTACCGGCAGGAAACGGCGCGGAGCCCGAGGGCTCGGCAGCGCTCGGGCGGGGAACCGATGCTTCCTTATCGCCCATACGAACGAACAGTAAGCGTGTGGATGGGCTGGCCGGTAATCCCTGACGGGGCGAATTCGGAGGGTGTCCGGGCGGCGACTCGAAGGTGACTCCGACGGTCGCGAGCCGCACTACGCGTCTCCTGCATGCCCGCCTTGGTCGGAGGCGGGTATGAAGAGCGCCCACCATCACGACCGCCCACGCCATGGCGTCGGCAATCACCGCAACGGCGACGGCGTGGCGACTCACGGCCGCGCCGCCGGTTCGTTCCGCTCGGGGCTCTCGGCCTTCAGTTCCTCCGTGTCATCCCCAGCAGCAGGCCGTCGATGCGGCCATGTCACCGTCGTCTCGCCGAGCGGTGGCAGACGGCTGGCGCCAGTGACGAAGACGCAGGTCAGGCACTCGTCAAAGGGCCGGGGGAGCGTCGGGAGGGGTTATCCACAGATCTTTCGGTCGCGGAGTGTGCGCACGTAATCTCTCACGGTGAAGCTGTTGGGTTGGTTTTGCGTCGGCGGTGAGGGGCCGACCGGGGCAGGGTGAGGTGCGCGATGAGGCGTGCGGAAGGGAGCGGCTATGCGGTTGACGGGGGAGGGCCACGAGGTCTGGCGCAAGTCGTGGAGGGCGGCGGGTTGTGTGCCGCTCGGTCGGCGGGCCAAGGGCGGACGAGCCCGACACAGGTGGTCGGTGCGATTGGATTGCCGTCTCACCTGGTCGTGGAGCAGCCGCCCGCTGCCGGGCGCCGTACGCGCGGCCGGCGCGGCCTCATGCGGCCGGAACGACAGCCGGATTCCGGACGGACGTCGGCTCGGTCCGTACGAGGGTCCGCACCTGTCTTCTGAGGCGGGTGGGGAAGTGCGGAGTGGTGACGTACCCGGCGAGAGTCCGGGGAAGCCCGCCAAGTCACCTGCCGACGGCCTGGGCCGTCCTGTGAGGCATGCCGCTCACCGCGCTGATCGAGACAACCGCCATACGCGCAGGTGGACCGAGCGGCGCACCACAGCTCGCGGGCGCCGCAGCACCATCGGCCCGCTGTTCGACGATGACCTGCCAGATGCGGCCGTCGGAGTGCGCAACGGTGACCGCCCAGGCGGCGGAGGCTCCGGCAATGGCCGTACGGCCGGGCGTCAGGCTGTCGGCAGACTTCGGTTCGGGCCACACCGTGTCGGTCCGTACGACATCGAGTGCGTCCGCCAGGTCCTCCCCGATCAGATCACGGATCGCGAGGTCGGCCGCCTGGCCCGGCCGGTCCCAGGCCGAGCGGCCACGGGTGTGGTCCACCGTGATCCGTCCGTCGCGCGCCGCCTCCACGGCCTCCTTGACCTGGGGGGCCGAGGCGCGTCCGTAGGCGTAGCCGTAGGGGAGGACGAAAAGGGTGGGGGAGAAGCGGTGGCCCCCGATGTGGGTGACCTCCCAGGCCTCGGTTCCGCAGGCGGCGAGTTCGGCGGCCAGTGGGCGGCCGAGCAGGGCACAGCAGCGGTCCCGCTTGCCGTTGGTGCACACAAGGACCAGGGGCTCACCGATGTACGGCTCCCAGAGGCCGTGGTGCTCTCCCGCTCCCAGGGACCCGAAGTCCAGCCCGAGGGCCGCCTGCGGGTCGGTGACGGTGGTCGTGCGGATCCAGGAACGTCCCGGCGCGGTGTGCGCAAGGAACAGCCGCCGCCGGGAGGCCCCATGACGGTCGGCATGGCGTCCCGGTCGGCGGATCAGGGCGACGCGTACGTCCGTCCCCGCTGCCGCGGCCTCCAAGGCCCGGCCGACGGCAGGGTCGAGGTGACTGTCCGTCAGCGCATGGGTGCCCCAGGGGCCCGGCTGCTCGATGAGCAGCCAGGTGCGGGCAGGGGCCGCGGTCCCGGCGAGAGATTCGGCCGATTCACGAGAAGTGGTGGCGCAGGTACTCACATAGGTGAGCCTAACCTCATCTGCCCTGTGCCGGATTCCGGGTGGTGCCCAGAGGGGTGATGGCGAACGGAATACCCCGTGGTGGCGAGGCCCCTTCGCGTGAGGTTCGGCGATGCCAGGACATGCCGTATCGGTGCTGGTGCTGCCGGAGTCCTGGGTCTGCCCGGGGCGGACCACCCTGCAGTGCTTCCCGTCACGGTAGCGGCTGAGGTGGGCGGGGGCCGTGGTACAGGCCGCTGGGGCGCATACGGAGGGGCGGTTCGGTGTATTCCTCCAGGGCGTGGGCGATCCAGCCGGCGGTGCGGGAGATGGCGAAGATTGTTTCGCCTGCCTCTGCCGGCATTCCCGCCGAGACGGTCAGTACGGCCAGCGCCAGGTCGACGTTGGCATGTAGCTCCGTGTGCCGGGCCGTGGTGGTGATATCGACGCGCCCCGCGGACTTGCGGGCGTCATCGTCACCGAGACCCAAGTGGGCGACGTCCGGGGCATCGAGGGCTTCTACCACTACCGCCAGTACTCCGCCGTCGAGCTGGCGACGGCCCGCACTTTCGAGGACGTCTGGTACCTGATGTTCCACGGGGAGCTGCCCGACGCGGCGCAGCTTGCGGCTTTCAGGGCCGGGACCGCAGCTCTGCGCACACTGCCCACGGCCGTACGCGACGCGCTGCCCGCCCTCGCCCATGCCGGTGTGCTCACCGGTCCGCTCGCCGGGCTGCGCACCGCGCTGTCGCTGCTCGGCGCCTCAGCCGGCTTCCGGCCGTTGTACGACGTCGACGCAGCCTGCCGACGCGCTGACGCGCTCGCCGCGTGCGCCGCCGTACCGACCCTGGTCACCGCGCTCCACCGGCTCGGCCAGGGCCTGCAGCCCGTCGAGCCTCGCGCCGATCTGAGCTACGCCGCCAACTACCTCTACATGCTCACCGGCGACGAGCCGGAGCCCGTCCGGGTCCGAGCCATCGAGGCATATCTGATCTCCACCATCGACCATGGCTTCAACGCCTCGACCTTCACCGCACGCGTCATCGCCTCCACCGGCGCCGACCTCGCGGCCTGCCTCGTCGGCGCCGTCGGTGCGCTCTCCGGGCCGCTGCACGGTGGAGCGCCCAGCCGCGCCCCGGACATGCTCGACGCCATCGGCACACCCGACCGCATCGACCCCTGGATCCGCGACCGCGTCCTGAGCGGCGACCGGATCATGGGGTTCGGTCACTCTGTCTACCGCACCGAGGACCCGCGCTCCACGATGCTGCGGGGTATTGCCCAGCAGTTCGGTGGGCCGCTGGTGGAATTCGCCGTCCAGGTGGAGGCGAGGGTCGAAGAGCTGCTGTCCGAGCTCAAGCCCGGCCGCGAGCTGCACATCAATGTGGAGCTCTACGCGGGCGTCGTCATGGAGCTGTGCGGACTGCCACGCGAGATGTTCACGCCCACCTTCTGCGCAGCCCGCGTGGTCGGCTGGAGCGCCAACATTCTGGAGCAGGCCGAGGACTCGAAGATCATTCGTCCGGCGGCCCGGTACGTCGGCCCGCCCCCGCCGCAGCCGCTGCCCGTCGCCGTGTCCCGCTAGCCGGGAGGCCGTAGGCGGTGCGGGGGCGAGCCGGGCTCGTGTCGCCGGCCTTCCGTTACGATCGACAGCTCGTCCGCCGCCGGTCCGCGCGGCCCGCCACCCGCACCATGGAGGCGCCCCCTTGGCCACGCAACAGATCCCGGTCGTCGTGCTCGCGGGCTTCCTCGGGTCGGGCAAGACCACGCTGCTGAACCATCTGCTCGGCACCGGCGACGGCACCCGTATCGGCGCGATCGTCAATGACTTCGGCAGCATCGAGATCGACGCCATGACCGTTGCCGGGCAGGTGGACTCGATGGTCTCGCTCGGCAACGGCTGTCTGTGCTGCGCGGTCGACACCAGCGAACTGGACACCTACCTGGAGCGCCTCGCTCGCTCCGCCGCCCGTATCGACGTGATCGTCATCGAGGCCAGTGGGCTGGCCGAGCCGCAGGAGCTCATCCGGATGATCCTCGCCAGTGACAACGACCGGATCGTCTACGGCGGGTTGATCGAGGTCGTCGACGCTGCGGAGTTCGAGGACACCAGGGCCCGGCATCCCGAACTGGACCGGCATGTGGGTATCGCCGACATCGTGGTACTCAACAAGGCCGATCGCATCGGCGACGCGGCGCGGCAGCACCTCATGGACACACTCGCGGACCTCGCTCCCGGCCGGCCCGTGATCTGCACGGCGTACGGGCGGATCGATCCCGAGCTGTTCTTCGACCGTGGACCGGGGGAGGACCACGACGCGGCCGTGCGCCAGCTGTCCTTCGAGGACCTGCTGCGCGAGACCGCGGCGAACGGGGACACCGCGCACGGCTCAGACGACCGGTGCGACCACGCCGATCACACGCACCACGCAGGTCACCTCCACGCCGCCTACCAGAGCGTGGAGTTCACCTCATCCGAGCCGATGCATCCGCGCCGCCTCATGGAATTCCTGGACAGCCGCCCTGCCGGCCTCTACCGCATCAAGGGCTTCGTCCACTTCGACGTACCGGAGAACCGCCAGAAGTTCACGGTGCACGCCGTCGGTGACTTCCTGCGCTTCTACCCCGCACCGTGGCCGAAGGGCGAAGAACGGTGCACCCAGCTCGTCATGATCGGCAGCGGTATCGACGCACCCGCCCTGCACAAGGAGCTGGGCAACTGCCGCGAGAGCGCACCGTCGGATGCCGACCAAAACAGCATGTGGGGCGTGCTGCGGTACGTGGCCGCACGCGAGGACATCGAAGACGAGTGACGCCGTCGGGCCGCTTCTCCACCGGCCCGACGGCGTCACCCACAACTGTCACGCGCCTGATGACACCGGCCCCGCCAGCACCGCCACCGGCTTCGTCAGCGGCAAACCCGAGCCGTCCCGCCGCGGATCCACCTCCGGCATCTCGACCGGAGTGCCCTTGGCATCCGCAGCCCGCACCGGTGCCGGCCCGACCCATGCCTGGATGAGAACGTCCTCGCCCTTCAGGAACCGCTGGCAGCGCACACCGCCGGTCGCCCGGCCCTTGCGCGGATACTGATCGAACGGGGTGAGCTTGGCCGTAGCCACCGAGTCGTCCAGCGTGCCGTGCGAGCCGGCGACCGTGAACACCATGGCCTCGGAGGCCGGATCGACCGCGGCGAACGCGATCACCTTCGCGCCCTCACCCAGCTTGACGCCCGCCATGCCACCCGCGGGCCGGCCCTGCGGCCGCACCTGCGACGCCGGATAGCGCAGCAGCTGCGCCTCGTTGGTGACGAAGACCAGATCCTCCTCACCGGTGCGCAGCTCGGCCGCGCCCACGATGCGGTCGCCGTCCTTGAGGGTGATGACCTCCAACTCCTCCTTGTTGGCGGGGTAGTCGGGCACCACCCGCTTGACGACGCCCTGCTCCGTGCCGAGCGCCAGGCCCGGTGAGGACTCGTCCAGCGTCGTCAGACAGATCAGCTCCTCGCCGTCCTCCAGCGTCACGAACTCGGAGAGCTGCGCACCACCGGAGAGACTGGGCGCCGCCGCGGTCTCCGGGAGCTGCGGCAGATCGATCACCGAGATCCGCAGCAGCCGGCCCAGCGACGTCACCGCGCCCACCTCGCCGCGGGTCGTCGCCGGGACCGCGGAGACGATGACATCGTGCTTGACGCGCTTGGCGTCGGCGTCGAACGGCACGTCCCCGGTGACCGTACGCGCCAGCAGCCCCGTAGAGGACAGCAGCACCCGGCACGGGTCGTCGGAGACCTCCAGCGGCACCGCGCCGACCGAGGTGCCCGCGGACTCCAGCAGGACCGTCCGCCGGTCCGTGCCGTACTTCTTCGCGACCGCGGCCAGCTCGCCGGACACCAGCTTGCGCAGTTCGGCGTCCGAATCCAGGATCTGCGTCAGCTTCTCGATCTCGTCCTGCAGCCGGTCACGCTCCGACTCCAGCTCGATACGGTCGAACTTGGTCAGCCGGCGCAGCGGGGTGTCGAGGATGTACTGCGTCTGGATATCGCTCAGTGAGAACCGCTCGATCAGCCGCTCCTTGGCCTGCGTGCTGTTGTCGCTGGAGCGGATGAGCCGGATCACCTCGTCGATGTCCACCAGGGCCGTCAGCAGGCCCTCGACCAGGTGGAGACGGTCGCGCCGCTTGCCGCGCCGGTACTCGCTGCGCCGCCGCACCACATTGAAGCGGTGGTCGACGTAGACCTCCAGCAGCTCCTTGAGGCCCAGCGTCAGCGGCTGGCCGTCCACCAGCGCGACGTTGTTGATGCCGAAGGACTCCTCCATCGGCGTGAGCTTGTAGAGCTGCTCCAATACGGCCTCGGGGTTGAAGCCGTTCTTGATCTCGATCACCAGCCGCAGGCCGTGCTTGCGGTCGGTGAGGTCCTTGACGTCTGCGATGCCCTGGAGCTTCTTCGAGCCGACCAGGTCCTTGATCTTGGAGATGACCTTCTCGGGGCCGACCGTGAAGGGGAGTTCGGTGACGACCAGGCCCTTGCGGCGGGCGGTGACGTTCTCCACCGTGACCGTCGCACGGATCTTGAACGTGCCGCGGCCCTTCTCGTAGGCGTCCCGTACGCCGCCGAGGCCCACGATCCGGCCGCCCGTCGGCAGATCCGGACCCGGCACGAAGCGCATCAGGGTGTCGAGATCGGCGTTGGGATGCTTGATCAGATAGCGGGCGGCGGCGATCACTTCGCCCAGATTGTGCGGCGGCATGTTCGTCGCCATACCGACGGCGATGCCGGACGTGCCGTTGACCAGGAGGTTGGGATACGCGGCAGGGAGGGTGACCGGTTCCTGCTCCTGGCCGTCGTAGTTCGGTGCGAAGTCGACGGTGTCCTCGTCGATGGACTCCGTCATCAGGGATGTCGCGGACGCCATCCGGCACTCGGTGTACCGCATCGCGGCGGGCGGGTCGTCATTGCCCAGCGAACCGAAGTTGCCGTGGCCGTCAACCAGCGGGAGCCGCATCGAGAACGGCTGCGCCATGCGCACCAGAGCGTCGTAGATCGACGCGTCGCCGTGCGGATGGAGCTTACCCATCACCTCGCCGACGACGCGGGCGCACTTGACGTAGCCGCGATCGGGCCGCAGCCCCATCTCGTTCATCTGGTACAGGATGCGGCGGTGCACGGGCTTGAGACCGTCGCGGGCGTCCGGCAGGGCGCGCGAGTAGATGACCGAATACGCGTACTCGAGGAAGGAACCCTGCATCTCGTCGACGACGTCGATGTCGAGGATCCTCTCCTCGAAGTCGTCCGGCGGCGGGGTCTTCGTGCTGCGGCGGGCCATCGCGGCTGCGGCTCCTTCTGCTGCGTCTACTGCCGAGGTCGGGGAGGCGACATCGGAACAACGGTCAACCAGTCGGGTCAACCAGCTGAGGGATCGACCCGCGAGTGTGTCTGAGTCTGACGCGGACCATTGTGGACCGCCCCACTGACAATGCCGACCGCGACTCCCCCCTTCGGCTCCTGTGGGGGCCGAGCACGGTGCACGTTCGGGGCCGGTCGCACGGGAACTTCGCCAGATGTCGATCCGCTTGCATACAGTGACAGAACTTCCTCGCAAGCAGATCGAAGGGACGTACATGCCCATGGGTCACACGGCCACAGAACAAGCCGGCTCCGGCGGCCTGACAGCGACCGAGCACCGGCTGGCCAACGGCCTGCGCGTGGTGCTCTCCGAAGACCACCTGACCCCGGTCGCAGCGGTCTGCCTGTGGTACGACGTCGGCTCCCGCCACGAGGTCAAGGGCCGTACGGGCCTGGCTCACCTCTTCGAGCACCTGATGTTCCAGGGCTCCGCGCAGGTGAAGGGCAACGGCCACTTCGAGCTGGTGCAGGGCGCCGGCGGTTCGCTCAACGGCACCACGAGCTTCGAGCGCACCAACTACTTCGAGACCATGCCCGCCCACGAGCTGGAGCTCGCGCTCTGGCTGGAGGCGGACCGGATGGGCTCGCTGCTGACCGCGCTCGACGACGACTCCATGGAGAACCAGCGCGACGTCGTCAAGAACGAGCGCCGCCAGCGCTACGACAATGTCCCCTACGGCACGGCCTTCGAGAAGCTGACGGCCATGGCGTATCCGGAGGGCCACCCGTACCACCACACGCCCATCGGGTCGATGGCCGATCTGGACGCGGCCTCTCTGGAGGACGCGCGGGCGTTCTTCCGGACGTATTACGCGCCCAACAACGCCGTCCTCTCGATCGTCGGCGACATCGACCCCGAGCAGACGCTCGCCTGGGTGGAGAAGTACTTCGGCTCGATCCCGGGCCACGACGGCAAGCAGCCGCCGCGGGACGGCACGCTGCCCGACGTCATCGGCGGCGAGCTCCGCGAGGTCGTCGAGGAGGACGTGCCCGCCCGTGCCCTGATGGCGGCCTACCGTCTGCCGCACGACGGCACCCGTGAGGCGGACGCAGTGGACCTCGCGCTGACCGTCCTGGGTGGCGGCGAGTCCTCCCGCCTGTACAACCGGCTGGTGCGCCGCGACCGCAGCGCCGTGGCGGCCGGCTTCGGCCTGCTGCGGCTGGCCGGCGCGCCCTCGCTGGGCTGGCTGGACGTGAAGACCTCCGGCGGCGTGGAGGTCCCCGGCATCGAGCGGGCGGTCGACGAGGAGCTGGCCCGCTTCGCCGCCGAGGGCCCGACCCCGGAGGAGATGGAGCGGGCACAGGCCCAGCTGGAGCGCGAATGGCTGGACCGGCTGGCCACGGTCAACGGCCGCGCCGATGAACTGTGCCGCTTTGCCGTCCTGTTCGGGGACCCGCAGCTCGCGCTGACCGCCGTGCAGCGCGTTCTGGAGATCACCCCCGAGGAGGTGCAGGCGGTCGCCAAGGCCCGGCTGCGCCCCGACAACCGCGCGGTGCTCGTCTACGAGCCGACCGAGCCGACCGACGCCGCCGACACCGAGGAAGGGGAGGCGGACCAGTGAGCGACGCCACCACCCGCGCCGATTCCCCCGTGAGCAGCATGGACTTTCACCCGCAGCCCCAGGGCGGCGCGCCCAAGCCGTGGGCCTTCCCGGCCCCCGACCGCAGCCAACTGCCCAACGGGCTCACCCTCCTGACCAGCCACCGCCCCGGCCAGCAGGTCGTCGCCGTCGAGATCAACCTCGTCGCTCCGCTGGACGCCGAACCGGAGGGCCTGGACGGCGTCGCCACGATCATGGCGCGGGCCCTGTCCGAGGGCACCGACAAGCATGACGCGGAGGAGTTCGCCGCCGAGCTGGAACGCTGCGGCGCCACTTTGGACGCGCACGCCGACCACCCCGGCGTACGGGTCTCCCTCGAGGTGCCGGCGTCGCGGCTGCCGCGTGCGCTCGGCCTGCTCGCCGACGCGCTGCGCGCGCCCGCCTTCCCGGAGAGCGAGGTCGAGCGGCTGGTGCGCAACCGTCTCGACGAGATCCCGCACGAGCTCGCCAACCCGGCCCGGCGTGCCGCGATGGCGCTGTCCAAGGAACTGTTCCCGGCCACGTCCCGTATGTCGCGGCCGCGCCAGGGCACCGAGGAGACCGTCGTACGCATCGACGCCCCGGCCGTCCGTGCCTTCTACGACGCCCACATGCGGCCCGCCACGGCCACCGCCGTCATCGTCGGTGACTTCACCGGGGTCGACCTGGCCGCCGCGCTCGCCGAGACCCTCGGTGTTTGGAGCGGCTCGACGGCCGAGCCGCTGAAGGCCTCCCCGATCGTCGCCGACGACACCGGCCGCGTGGTGATCGTGGACCGCCCCGGTGCCGTCCAGACGCAGCTGCTCATCGGCCGTATCGGTGCCGACCGGCACGACCGGGTGTGGCCCGCGCAGGTCCTCGGCACGTACTGCCTGGGCGGCACCCTCACCTCCCGACTGGACCGCGTACTGCGGGAGGAGAAGGGCTACACCTACGGGGTGCGCGCCTTCGGCCAGGTGCTTCGCTCCACCGCTCCCACGTCCCCCGAGGGGGCCACGGGCGCCGCGCTGCTCGCCATCAGCGGCTCGGTGGACACCGCCTCCACCGTCCCGGCGCTCGACGACCTGTGGAAGGTGCTGCGCACCCTCGCGGCAGAGGGGCTGACGGACGACGAGCGGGATGTCGCCGTACAGAACCTCGTCGGGGTCGCGCCGCTGAAGTACGAGACCGCGGCAGCCGTCGCGGGCACTCTCGCCGATCAGGTGGAGCAGCACCTTCCGGACGATTTCCAGGCGCAGTTGTACGCCCGCCTCGCGGAGACCGGCACGGTCGAGGCGACCGCGGCGGCGGTCAACGCCTTCCCCATGGACCGGCTGGTGACGGTCCTGGTGGGCGATGCGGCACAGATCGCCGAGCCCATCAAGGCGCTGGGCATCGGTGAGGTGACGGTCGTCAGTGGCTAGTCCCGTCATGTGACGGAAGGTCACATATCGACAAAGCGGCTCCCGTGGCGATCGCCCGCCACGGGAGCCGCTGTATGTCCGGTTTATCTCGACCGGCGCCCCGGTTCTTGTGGCATCCCGCACAAAAAAGCAGTTCTGTTTGCCGATTGAAAGTTGCCCCGTTTAGCGTCGGTCCGGCTGTTCGTCACAAGTCCGCCACAACCGTGGCACCGGACAGTCATCGCCGAGTCCCCGTACGGCGCGAGCCAGGGGAGCCGGGGACCCAGTGTCCCTTGGGGTGAATCGGACTCCCCTCCGGAGGAGCCCGTAGGAGACCTTCCTGCTCCGAACCCGTCAGCTAACCCGGTAGGCGAGAAGGAAGGAAAGGACAAGCCAGTACATGGCGTTCATCCGTGCCACCGGGAAGCACCGTCGTGCGAGCCGCCCCGTTCGTACGACCCGCAACATCGCCGGCATAGCCACCCTCGCGGCGGGCGGCGTTGTCGCCTCCGTGGCCTCGCCGGCGCTGGCGGCCACGGACGAAGCCCGCACCCACGACACCGGTCTGCAGCAGGCCGTCGTGCTGGGTGACGAGCTCGCCGGCCGTGTCGCGGCCCAGGCCGACGCGCAGCAGGCCGAAGCGGAGGCCGCGGCGGCGAAGGCGAAGGCCGAGGCCGTGGCCAAGAAGCAGGCCGAAGAGGCCAAGCGGCGCGTCGAGGCCGCTCGCAAGGCCAAGGAGCGCGCCGCCCGCGAGGCGGAGCGCAAGCGCCTCAACACCTTTGTCGCCCCCGTGGCCAACTCCTACGTCTCCACCGCGTACAAGGCCTCCAGTGGACTGTGGTCCTCGGGCAGCCACACCGGCATCGACTTCCATGCCGCCTCCGGCACCACCGTCCACGCCGTCGGCAGTGGCACCGTCGTCGAGGCGGGCTGGGGCGGCTCGTACGGCAACAACATCGTGATCAAGATGAACGACGGTACGTACACCCAATACGGTCACCTGTCGTCGCTCGGTGTCTCGGTCGGCCGGCACGTCACCTCGGGCCAGCAGATCGGCCTCTCCGGCGCCACCGGTAACGCCACCGGCCCGCACCTGCACTTCGAGGCCCGTACCGGCGCCGACTACGGCTCGGACATCGACCCGGTCGCGTACCTGCGCTCGCACGGCGTCAACGTCTGATCTCCCGTCTCGCCCGGCCGCGCGCCTCGCGGTGCCCGCGTCGGCCCGAGCGTCCGCCCGAAGCCCCGGCCCCACGGCCGGGGCTTCGGCGTATCCGGGAGTGGGACGAGTGCACCGGATACGCCGTGTGGCCCGCGACTTCTGGCCAAAAAATATCCATGAATAACCGGAGTCCGTCGGAAAAGCCGTTGCGGTCGAATAGAGTCACGGAAAAGTCGCCGACCGGCGGCGTTTCCAGGGGATTACGGCGGAGGCACGGAAGATGCGAGGCCATATTTCCGCGCATGCGGTGTGCACAGCGATTCGCGACGACATTGTCTCCGGTGCGCTGGCGCCGGGGAGCCGGCTGATCGAAGAGATCCTGGCGGCCCGGTACGGCGTCTCCAGAGTGCCGGTCCGTGAAGCGCTGCGCACGCTGCAGTCCGAAGGGTTCGTCACCACCCGCCACCATGCGGGCGCCTGCGTCGCCCAGCCCACCGAGCAGGAGTCCGCCGATCTCCTCGACGTCCGCGCCCTGTTGGAGCCGCTGGGTGCCGCCCGCGCGGCCGCCCGTCGCAGCCCGGCCCACCTCAAGGTGCTCCGCGGTCTGGTACGGCTCGGCCGCGAGCGGGCCCGTCACGGCAACCCCGCGGATCTGCGCCAACTGGACGGCTGGTTCCACGAGACGCTGGCCCAAGCGGCCGGCAGCCCCAGTCTGACGGCGTTGCTGACCCAGCTGCGGCGCAAGATCGAGTGGATGTACGCCGTGGAACTGCCCGCCCGCGCCGGGGAGTCCTGGGATGAACACGGCGCGGTGCTGGACGCGGTGGCCCGGGGGGATGCGGAGCGGGCCCGCGCCCTGATGGCGGCTCATGTCGAGCGCTCACTCCCGGTGTACCGGCTCCGGCACCCCGCCAAGACGGAGGTGAGGGATCCGAAACCGCCCGTCAACACGGCGCGCGCCCGTCCTTAACAATCGCCCCGTATACAAAGAAGTGCCAAATGGACTTCGGTGGCGCGCGGTGGCGTTCTCTTTTCGGCCCGTCCGCAGTTTTATTGTGCTGCCTCCATTGCCGCATTCGGGGCAATGAATAGCGCACGCTTTTTCTTGCGTCCCGACGATATCGGGCCATCCGGAAATTCAACGCGTTCAATGCATCCGTGCGGTGATTCGCGTACGGCCCATACCGTAAGCGCGCACCCCGATATCCCGGGCACTGCGGACGGAATCCGGCACAGCGGACGGAACTCGGCACAGCGAAACGGCCCCGCCGCGGCAACCGGTCACCGGTCGCCGCGGCGGGGCCGCCGCATGCAGCAGAGTCCTGGCGGGCTCAGACGGTCTCGGGGAGCTCCTCGAGACCCTCGGCGACGAGCTTGGCCAGGCGGTCGAGCGCGACCTCGGCACCTTCGGCGTCGGAGGCCAGCACGATCTCCTCGCCGCCCTGGGCGCCCAGGCCCAGGACCGCGAGCATGGAGGCCGCGTTGACGGGGTTGCCATCAGCCTTGGCGATCGTCATCGGGACGCCGGAGGCGGTGGCCGCACGGACGAAGATCGACGCGGGGCGGGCGTGCAGGCCCTCGGCCCAACCGACATTGACGCGGCGCTCAGCCATGGTGTTGCCCTTCAAAGTCGTGACTGTTGTCTAGACCAGTCTCTCACGCTGCCGACAGTGCTCCGCAGCCCTTTGTCCTGGCCTTTTGCGGCCATTGGTCCCCCCAGGGGAGGTCCGGCAGACCGACCGGACCGTACGTCCATACGGCGTCCCCAGCCTGCCCCGCACCCCGAGCGTACGCGCGCCGAGCCGGTTGTCGGTGGCCGGTCGTACGCTGTCCGCATGCAGAAGCCGCCGGACCACGCATACCCGACCCACTGGGAAGCCGACGTGGTGCTGCGCGACGGAGGCACGGCGCGGATCCGCCCCATCGCCCCGGACGACGCCGAGCGGCTGGTCTCCTTCTACGAACAGGTCTCCGACGAGTCGAAGTACTACCGATTCTTCGCGCCCTACCCGCGCCTGTCCGACCGCGATGTGCACCGTTTCACCCACCACGACTACGTCGACCGGGTCGGGCTCGCGGCCATCGTCGGCGGCGAGTTCATCGCCACCGTCCGCTACGACCGGATCAACGACCAGGGGTTGCCCGCCAAGGACCCCGAGGACGACCAGGCCGAGGTCGCCTTCCTCGTCCAGGACGCCCACCAGGGCCGCGGTGTGGCCTCCGCCCTCCTGGAGCACATCGCTGCCGTCGCCCGCGAACGCGGCATTCGCCGGTTCGCCGCCGAGGTGCTCCCCGCGAACTCCAAGATGATCAAAGTGTTCACGGACGCCGGCTACACCCAGAAGCGCACCTTCGAAGACGGTGTGGTCCGCCTGGAGTTCGATCTGGAGCCGACCGAGCAGTCCATGGCCGTGATGCGCGGCCGCGAGCAGCGCGCCGAGGCCCGCTCCGTACAACGGCTGCTCGCCCCGGGCTCGGTCGCCGTCATCGGTGCCGGCCGGGCCCCCGGCGGCGTCGGCCGTACCGCCCTGCGCAGCCTCCTGGAATCCGGCTTCACGGGCCGTGTGCACGCCGTCAACCACGCCTTCCCCGAGGACATGCAGCGGCTGCTTCCCGAAGACGTGCCGGCCGTCCGCGCCCTGCAGGAGATCCCCGACCCGGTGGACCTCGCCGTCATCGCCGTCCCAGCGGACAGCGTCCCCGACGTGGTCCGCGACTGCGGCGAACACGGCGTCCAGGGCGTGCTGATCCTGTCCTCCGGTTACGCCGAGGCGGGCTTGGAGGGGCGGGAGCGGCAGCGCGCCCTGCTCGGGCAGGCCCGCTCGTACGGCATGCGGCTCATCGGGCCCAACGCCTTCGGCCTCATCAATACCGCCCCCGACGTCCGGCTGAACGCCTCCCTCGCCCCCCAGATGCCCGGCGCCGGCCACATCGGTCTGTTCACCCAGTCCGGTGCCATCGGTATCGCCCTGCTCAGTGGACTGCATGCGCGCGGTCCCGGCGACGGCGGTATCGCCGGAATCTCCGCCTTTGTCTCGGCCGGCAATCGCGCCGACGTCTCCGGCAACGACCTGCTCCAGTATTGGTACGACGACCCGGACACCGACGTCGTGATCCTCTATCTGGAGTCCATCGGCAACCCGCGCAAGTTCGCCCGGCTCGCCCGCCGCACCGCCGCCGTCAAACCGGTCGTGGTCGCCAAGGGTGCCCGGCACAACGGCACCGCACCGCCCGGCCACGCCGTGCCCACGGTCCGTGTCCCGGACAGCACCGTCGCCGCCCTGATGCGCCAGGCCGGCGTGATCCGCGTCGATACGGTCACGGAGCTGATCGACGCCGGTCTGCTGCTGGCCTCCCAGCCACTGCCGGCCGGCCCGCGCATCGCCATCCTCGGCAACTCCGAGTCGCTGGCGCTGCTCGCGTACGACGCCTGCCTGACCGAACGGCTGCGTCCGCAGAGCCCCCGGGTACTGCCCTCCGCCGCGACACCGGACGACTTCCGGGCCGCGCTCGCCGAGGCACTGTCCGGTGACGGCTGCGATGCCGTGGTCGTCACGGCCATCCCCTGGGTGGGGGAGGGGGCCGCCGTCTCCCCGGCCGACAGCGAGGGCGCCGCACTCGCCGCCGCGCTGCGCACCGCGGCCGAGGCGCATCCGGAGAAGCCGGTGACGGTCGTCCACCTCGCCATGGACGATCTGGCCGAGACACTCGCCGCACCGGCACCGGCACCGGCACCGGCGCAGTCGCCCGAGCCCGAGCCCGCAGCCCCCGACCCCGTTCGCGTCGAGTCGACCGGCCCCGCGGACCCGGTCCCCGCGCCCGCCGCCCGCCCCGCGGAGCCCCCGCTGCCCGCCCACAACCCGTCGAACCGCGCACGCCCCCTGATCCCCCCGGGCCCGCCGCCCAACCTCGCCGCACGGCAGCCGGCCCCGTCCCGTGACGCCGCCACCGCGCACCGGCCCCGCCCCTCCCCCCTCCGCATCCCCGCCTACCCGGCCGCCGAGCGCGCCGTGCGCTCCCTCGCCGAGGCCGTCCGCTACGCCGCATGGCGCCGGGAGGCCGCCGAGCCAGGCCGGGTGCCCGAGTACGACGACATCCAGGAGGCGGCGGCCGGCGCCGACATCGAGCGCCTGCTCAACCGGCTCACCCCCGACGCCCCCACGGGCCGTTCCGTCCCGGTGCCTCCCCAGGACGCCGAGGCCCTGCTCGCCCGCTACGGCATCCACACCCGGCCCGTCCTCCCGGCCCCCGACCCGGACACCGCCGTCCGCGCCGCCGCCCGCCTCGGCTATCCGGTGGCCCTCAAAACCACCGCGCCCCATCTACGCCATCGCGCCGATCTCGGCGGAGTACGTCTGGACATCGCGGGCGAGTCCGAACTCCGCCGTACATACGCCGAATTGACCGACTTCCTCGGCTCCCCGGAAGAGCTGCGTCCGGTCGTCCAGTCGATGGTGCCGCGTGGCGTCGACACAGTCATCCGTGCCGCCATCGACCCGGCCGCCGGTGCCGTTCTCTCCTTCGGCCTGGCCGGGGCGCCCTCCCAACTGCTCGGCGATATCGCCCACCGCCTTATCCCCGCCACCGACCGCGAGGTCGCCGAGCAGATCCGCTCGATCCGCGCCGCCCCGTTGCTGTTCGGCTGGCGCGGCTCCCAGCCCGTCGACACCGCGGCGCTGGCCGAGGTGCTCCTGCGCGTCTCCCGGCTCGTCGACGACCACCCCGAGGTCGTCGGCGTCGACCTCGAACCGGTCGTCGTCGCCGCCCACGGCCTCTCCGTACTGGGGGCGACCGTGCGCCTGGCCCGGGCCCCTGCCACCACTGACCTCGGCCCCCGCCGGCTGCCCGTCTACTGAGGCTCTCGTGGCCCGGTACGCCCCGTAAGATGGACCCCATGGCTAAGACCGGTACGACGACCCAGGGGCTGCGCGCGGCGATCGAGCGCAGCGGCTATTACCCGACGCTCGTGGCCGAGGCGGTGCAGGCCGCGGTCGGCGGGGAGCCCGTGGTGTCGTACCTCGTCCATCAGGAGACGACCTTCGATGCCAACGAGGTCCGCCGCCATGTCACGGTCCTGGTCCTGACCGGCACCCGCTTCATCGTCAGCCACACCGACGAGCAGGCCGCCGACGCCACCTCCCCGTCGCCGTACGCCACCACCTCCACCGAGTCCGTCAAGCTGGGCCGGATCTCCTCCGTGGTACTCAGCCGGGTGGTCGCCAACCCCGAGTCGTACACACCTGGCCAGCTGCCCCGCGAGGTCGTGCTCACCATCGGCTGGGGCGCGGTCGCCCGCCTGGACCTGGAGCCCGCCGCCTGCGGTGACCCCAACTGCGAGGCGGACCACGGCTACACGGGCTCCTCCACCGCCGACGACCTCTCGCTGCGGGTCAGTGAAGCCGGTGACGGACCGGACTCGGTGCGCGAGACGCTCACCTTCGCCCAGGCGCTCTCCGAGGCCACCGCGGCCACCCCCTCCCCCCGCTGATGGTCCACATCGCCCCCGCCTGGCCGGAACCCGAACCGCTCGACCCGCTCGGCGCCCCGGTGCCGCAGTACGGCACCGGTTCCCTCGCCGATCTGCTGCCCACCATCGCCACGGGGCTCGGGGTGACCGACCTCGCCACCACGATGGAGCTGGCCCCCGCCGACCGGGCCTGTGTCTTCCTGATCGACGGCCTCGGCTGGGAGCTGCTGCGCGCCCACCCGGAGGAGGCGCCGTTTCTCACCTCACTCCTGGGCACGTCGTTCAACGGCAGCGGCCGCCCCCTCACCGCAGGGTTCCCGTCCACCACCGCCACCTCCCTCGCCTCGGTCGGCACCGGCCTGCCACCGGGCGCCCATGGCCTGCCCGGATACACCTGCGAGGACCCGGCCACCGGCAGCCTGATGAACCAGCTGCGCTGGTATCCGTGGACCGACCCGTATGTCTGGCAGCCGTATCCGACGGTCTTCCAGCGTGCGGACGCCGCCGGTGTCCACACCTGCCAGGTCTCCGCGCCGAACTTCCAGCACACTCCGCTCACCCAGGTCGCGCTCAGCGGCGGCACGTTCCACGGCCGGCTCTCCGGCGAGGAGCGGATGGACCTCGCCGCCGAGCAGCTCGCCGCCGGTGACCGTTCGCTGGTCTACACGTACTACTCCGAGGTGGACGGCAAGGGTCACCGCTACGGCGTCAACTCCGATGCCTGGCGTGGCCAGTTGATGTACGTCGACCGGCTCGCCCAGCGGCTGGCGGAACAACTGCCGCCGCGCAGCGCGCTCTACATCACCGCCGACCACGGCATGATCGATATCCCCTTCGATCCCGATTCCCGGATCGACTTCGACGAGGACTGGGAACTGCGCGCCGGCGTACGCCTGTTGGGCGGCGAGGGCCGGGCCCGCCATGTGTACGCCCACCCGGGCGCGGCCGCGGACGTGCTCGCCGTATGGCGCGAGGTGGTCGGCGAGCAGATGTGGGTGGCGAGCCGCGAAGAGGCCATCGCCGCGGGGTGGTTCGGGCCGCATGTCGACGACCGGGTGCGTGCCCGGATCGGCGATGTCGTGGCGGCCGCGCACGCCGACATGGTGATCATCGCGACCGAGCGGGAGCCCCGTGAATCGGAGATGGTCGGGATGCATGGCTCGATGACCCCGATGGAGCAGCTGGTGCCGCTTCTGGAAGTCCGCACCTGACCCGCACGGCCCGTCGCCCGCGCGCTGCCCCGCCCCCCTCCGTACGAGCCCGAAAGGCCCGCAACTTCCCATGCCCGAGCTGGTGTTCTTCTCCGGAACGATGGACTGCGGAAAGTCGACACTTGCTCTGCAGATCGAGCACAACCGCTCCTCCCGTGGTCTGCAGGGCATGATCTACAGCCGCAACGACCGGGCCGGCCGCGGCAAGCTCTCCTCCCGCCTCGGCCTGGTCACCGAGGCCGTCGAGGCGGCGCACGACATGGACTTCTACACACATGTCGTCGGCCACCTCTCCGCCGGCGGACGGGTCGACTACGTCATTGCCGACGAGGCACAGTTCCTCGCCCCCGAACAGGTCGACCAGCTCGCCCGCGTCGTCGACGACCTCGAACTGGACGTCTTCGCCTTCGGTATCACCACCGACTTCCGCAGCAAGCTCTTCCCCGGCTCCCAGCGACTGGTCGAACTGGCCGACCGCATAGAGGTACTGCAGGTCGAGGCGCTGTGCTGGTGCGGCGCCCGCGCCACGCACAACGCCCGTACGGTCGACGGCAGGATGGTCGTCGAGGGTGCGCAGGTCGTGGTCGGCGATGTCGTCGGCGAGGTGGACGGCCCACAGGCCGTGGTCGGTTACGAGGTGCTGTGCCGGCGTCACCACCGTCGCCGCCAGACCTCGGCAACCGCCCGCGCGGCCGCGCTCTCCCCGGACGTACTGCCGGTCGACAGCGCGCGGTAGGACCGGCCGCCGGCGGCGGGGCCGAGCGTGCGGCGAGCCCGGGGGAGGGGCGGGTGCAACAGCCCGTTGTCCGCGGCCGGAAGGCGTGCGGACACTCACTGTGGACGCCGGGCGGAACCTGGTGTGACAGCCCCTCAGTTCCGCTGGATGATCGTGAAGACGGCGCCCTCGCTGTCGGCGACCGTCGCCAGCCGGCCGTGCGCGGAGTCCCGGGCGGCATGCAGCACCTGCCCGCCCAGCTCGGTGACCCGCCGGGCCGCCGCGTCCGTGTCGGGGACGGCGAAGTACGTCATCCAGTGGGAGCCCCGGTCGCGTGGCAGGGCGTTGCCCACGCCGTGGATACCGGCCACCGGGTGGTCCTTGAGATGCAGCGTCAGATAGTCGAAGTCGGCCGAGACCACGGGCTCCGCCTCGTAGCCGAAGACATGCTCGTAGAACGTCAGGACGGAGCTCGTGTCCCGGGTGACCAGCTCGTTCCATGCCGGGGTGCCCGGCTCCCCGGTGATGGTGGTGCCCGTCATCGACCTGCCCTGCCAGATTCCGAAGATCGCCCCCTCGGGATCGGAGGCGATCGCCATCCGTCCCGTGTCGTCGTCCGCATCCAGCGGCCCGACGCCCACCGTCCCACCGCAGGAACGGATCTGCTCGGCGGTCGCATCCGCGTCATCGCTGGCCAGATACGTGGTCCAGGCGACCGGGAGGTGGCGGTCGGGTGCCAGCTCGCCGACGCCGGCGACTTCCCGGCCGTTGAGGAAGGCCCGGGCGTACGGACCGAAATGCTGCGGTCCCGGGCGGAACTCCCAGCCGAACAGCGCGCCGTAGAACTCCTGCGTCGCGGAAAGGCTGTGGGCCAGGAGGCTCACCCAGCAGGGCGCGCCGGGCATCCGCCGGGTCGCTGCCTCGGTCGTCATTGTCACTCTCTCCTCGGAGCGTCGGGTGCTGACCATGTGCGCTACGGGCGCGGGTCCCCAGCAGATGCTCGCACCCTGTGACCTGGTGAGCGCCCCGGCCGCGCCGTCCATGGCAGGTTCGCGAGGGAGAATGTCCGTTTTGACGTTTCCCATCCGCCTCAGAGGCGTTACCGCAGGACGTAACTGCGTCATACGGAGGGTGGGCACCTACCTTCTGTACGTAGCTGTCGCTACGCAAGGATGAGTCCCATGAATGCCATCATCACCGCTACCGAACTCGTGAGCGAGTTGGCGCAACCCCCCGCTCCGGTGCTCCTGGACGTCCGTTATCAACTCGGTGGACCGCCCGGCCGTCCCGTGTACGAGGCCGGCCATGTGCCCGGCGCGGTCTATGTCGACCTCGACAGCGAACTCGCCTCGCCTCCCGGTCCGGGTGGCCGGCACCCGCTCCCCGACCTCGATGTGTTCACCGATGCCATGCGGGCCGCCGGCGTCCGCGCGGACCGCCCCGTGGTCGTCTACGACGGCGGCCAGGGCTGGGCGGCCGCCCGTGCCTGGTGGCTGCTGCGCTGGACCGGCCACCCCGATGTGCGCGTCCTGGACGGCGGTCTCACCGCCTGGCAGGCGGCCGGTGGCGCCATGAGCGTCGATCAACCGGCTCCGCAGGAAGGTGACTTCACTCCGGTACCGGGTGGGCTGCCGCTGCTGCGGGCGGACGACGCGGCCGCCGTGGCCCGCCGCGGAGTCCTGCTGGACGCGCGGGCCGCCGAGCGCTACCGCGGCGAGGTCGAGCCCATCGACAAGGTCGCCGGCCATATCCCGGGCGCCGTGTCCGCCCCGACGACCGAGAACGTCGTCGAGGGCGGCACCGTCTTCCGCGACGCGTCGGAACTGGCCGAGCGCTTCGCGTCGCTGGGCGCCACGGCGGGGGTGGAGGTCGGTGTGTACTGCGGCTCCGGCGTCTCCGCCGCCCAACAGGTACTGGCCCTCGCGGTCGCGGGCGTCCCCGCCGCCCTGTACGTCGGCTCCTGGAGCGAGTGGTCCGGCGATCCGTCCCGTCCGGTCGCCACCGGCCCGCAGCCCGGCTGAGCCCCCGCCGGGGCCCGTAACAGGGCGTCGTACAAAGCCGTGGGCCCCCGCCCAGCCAACAGGGGGGGGGCGGACCGGGGGGGTTGGGGCGGGTGGGGCCCCACGGGCGCCCCCGTAAAACCGCTTCTTTGGCCCGGGGGCGAAGACGATATCATCCCAACAGGGCACCCCCG